>DAIPML010000006.1:2632-41020 GCA_036768735.1 Clostridiales bacterium
CAAAGGAGCGTAGCGTATCAAAGGAATGTACCAAAAGAGCATACCAAAGGATCGTACCAACCGGAACACTTCACATGCTTCGACCTGTTAAGCCATCTGCTGTTTTTTTGTAAGTCGTTGCGTGGCAGTGAACTACCCGCCACTTATAAAAGTGGGGAGGAGTTTACTAAGAAAGATGGGTATTTCCTGCTTGGGAAATATTCAGGCCAAATCTGTTTTCAGCCCGGAAGAAAAGCATTTTTACAGGGAATGGTTTGTATAATAAAAAATAAAGTGATACAATATTAAAAATGAACTTTGCAAGTTAAAAGCAAAAGCGAAATTGTGTTTTCAACCAGAATGGTTGAAAATACGCGAAGAGGTGGGGCGGGGGTTCATCGTAGCTTCGTTATAATGTAAATGAATTTGTAAACGAATTTATGTAACATGAATATAATATCTTAAGAATTTGTTTACATAATTATTATTGACCATGGCTGAATATTGTTTTAATCAATAGCGGAGGAAAAAGAATAGGGGCGAATCTGCTTAAGTAAGCATGTAGGGAATCCTGTATTACCGAGTCCGTCAACTAACTTCGCAAGCCGAGCAGGAGGAACAATGGGTAACTCAACCCTAATAAGGAGAGCCACAGAAATATTAGTGGTGCTTTTTGTAGCTGTCTCAAGCATTGCATTAATATCCGGCAACACACGGTATGCCGGAGCAACCGCAAATCTTATGTCATCTGCTTTACTTTGTGAATACAACAATATTAAAAGCATGATTTCCGCCCAAGGGCAGGTTGAGCCTTATTCTACAGCAAGCGATTTTGTAAATAGTGATAGTAAAAATGATATAAACATTGATTCAAACGTTGTTGAAGATATCACTTCAGTTGAAGTTGAAAGTAATACAAAAGATCAATTCGAAAACAACACATTAGGTGAAGCATTTCAGAGCGAAACTGTTCACGCTGATTCAATATCATCAAGCACAGCTGATGCATTATCAAATAGTGGAGAAACCAATGCACAGCTAAATCCAGAATTTCTTGAAGAATCAGAAGAAATTATAAATGAGCCTGTAAATGAGGTTTTATACAAATACACCACAGGTACGCTCAATTTACGGAAAGGCTCCAGCTCCGAAACCGATTTACTCGGAACCATCGCAAAAGGCGAACGTGTGCAATGTTTTGAAGTGCAGGGGGAATATATAAAAATAAAAACCTCCGATAACAAAGAGGGGTATGTTTTTGCTGAATATTTATCCGACTCGCTCCCACCGGTTTATAAATATGTAAATATCAATTCAGTAAATATTCGAAAAGGCTCCGGTTCCGAAACTGATTTGCTTGGAACCATTGCAAAGGGCGAGCGTGTGCAAATCTTTGAAGCGCAAGGAAAGTATATAAAAATAAAAACTTCTGACAATATAGAGGGGTATGTTTATGCTGAATACTTATCTGACTCCCTTCCTCCGGTTTATAGATATATAAATGCCGATATGTTAAATGTTAGAAAAGGTCCCAGCACAGATGCTGAAAAGCTCACATCCCTCAGCAGGGGCAGCCGTGTTCAGTTCTTAGAAAAACACGGAGATTGGGCGTTAATAAAAACGAGCGACGGTATAAAAGGTTATTCATATGCAAAATATGTTGTTACTGAAAATGTATCCGTATCTCGTTCAACCACAAATCAACCCTATAATTCAGAACAATCATCTACGATTATAGAATATGCAAAACAGTTTCTTGGTGTTCCATATGTTTATGGCGGCTCTTCTCCAAAAGGCTTTGATTGCTCAGGCTTTACACAATATGTTTATAAAAATTTCAATATAAAAGTTCCTCGAACAGCTAAAGATTATGCCGGAACGGGTTCGAAGGTTGACAGAAGCAATATGAAACCCGGTGATGTTCTTTTGTTTGATCGCTACAATGATTACCAGTTAGGTCATGTAGGGATTTATCTCGGCGGAGATCAGTTCATCCACGCATCTTCAAGCAAAGGCAAGGTTGTTATTGGATATTTATCAAAATATGGCGGAAATATTTTAGGTATCCGAAGAGTTATAAAATAAGTGGTGGAGTGTTGAAGAAATTTTTCTTAAGTCATGTTGAATAGAATAACCATATTGTGATTGCATTAAATTACAACTTACTGTAACTTAATGCATGTAATTCTGCAGGGAAAAGTCGTTTCACGACTTTCTGAGAAGCAATCATAAATTAATTCTACTGAAGAAATTAGAAAGGGAATCTAATGGACCTGACAGAAGCTCTTACGAATACAGGTTTGACAAGAAGCGAGTCTGAACTCTATGTTGCACTTAACCGAGAAGGTGTTCTTACCGGTTATGAAGCAGCCAAGGTTACGGGTATATCGCGGGCAAATGCATACCAATCTCTGGCGGCACTTGTTGAAAAAGGCGGCGCTTTTGTAATTGAAGGGAATGTCCAGAAATACACAGCAGTTCCCCCTAAAGAATATTGTGCAAATGTTCTTAGAAAAATGGAGGAGACTGCAAAAACGATTATAAGCCTGTGTCCACGCAAAAAAATATCACCGGAACCGTATATCACTATTTCAGGCACCAAACACATCATAAATAAAATGAAATGCATAATAAATGAAGCAAAAGAAAGGGTATACATTTCCATATCAGACACTGAGTTAGTGCATGTACATGCTGAGCTGAGCAGTGCTGTAAAAAGAGGATTAAAAGTCGTCGCAATTGCATCGGGGAATTTTAATGTGGAGGGTGCTGTTATTTACAAAATAAATAAAACACCGGGTCAGGTGCGCTTAATTACTGATTCATCAAACGTTCTCACGGGAACACTTAAAGGAAGCTCAGATGATACATGCTTATATTCAAAAAATAAGCCTCTTGTTTCGCTTCTCAAGGACTCGCTGAAAAATGAAATACTTCTTGCAGAAAAATAGAATTCCAATGCACTGTGGGTCTAAGCAGATTCTTCCGTTATTTTAACTAACCCTATATTATTGTCCTTAACCAACTGCAATAAAAAACAAGTTGTTGAAAATCTTAACCCTTGTAACCCTGTTATACCAATAGTTACAAAAGATATTTTTAGATGGGGTTTTTATGGTTTTGGTTATTCTTCTGAAATCTGACTCCTGACTTCTGACTTCTTGCAGCTTTGCTGCGCTATGGCATGACTAAATCGTACATACCTCACCGTCTCTGGCTACAAAAGTAGGAGCCATCGCTTCCTCCGCTACTTCAAAACCAACATTCTGTATGACAAGCTTGACCTTTGGATAAATACGTTTTTTAACTATAACCGCACCTTCCCCCGGTGTTTTCATGTAATTTAAAATATTCAGTCTTTCAGACTCAAGACTTCTGATTTCATCCTGAACGGCACGCAGTGTAAGGCGCGTTTTTTGCATAAAGGCAGAATTATTTGCTGATTTATTGCTATCATCAGGACTTTTTTGTAAAAGCTTTAGCTTGACCAGAAGTGTTTTTTTCTCCATTACGATGGCAGTTATTTCTTCAATGCGAGATTGAAGAGATGCACGATTAAAACCGCGTATAACTATTTGTGTTCTGTTTTCTGTCCAGTTTCCTATATCTGCGCATTCCACTCGAATGTCCGCATCGATCTTTCCACCTACAATTTGCCCTCTGGGGGAGTCGACTATAACCTGCCTGGCTCGAACAGTTGAGTTTCTAATATAAAAGCCTACAAAGACATTTCCCTCACAAACAACATCAACATCAGATAAATACTTTACATAAAGATTTTTTTTACATATGATTTTTGCTTTGTTTTTACCTGCGACACCACCGCGGATATATATATTTCCATCGGTGCTTTCAATAGTATCCACACCACCGATGCCATAATCACCGTTTATTTCAATGTCCTTTTCAGCACGGACACTAAAGTTCTCTTCCACAGTTCCCCTTATAGTAACAAATCCATTGAAATCAATATTCCCGGTATTAAAGTTTATGTCACCGTTTATTTCCAACACATTATAAACAGCGATGCTGTTACCTACATAATGAGCGGCTCCATCCTTTATGGAATATAAAACATCCTTGTCGCCTTCTTTGACCAGTTCCACAGATTCGCGGTCATAATGCAGGGGAAGAATTACCCCATCTATCGGTTTTATTTCATATCCAAGAACACTTTTGCCTGGTATGCCGGGCACAGGCTCACTTCTTTCGCCAACCCACTCACCGACTTTGATTTGATGTATCAGGTTTAAATTATAAAAATTTACGCTCCCATCATCTACTACTTGAGGCTTCGGATTGTCGACCTCATACATCTTAATAACAGAATCCTTTCCATTAACAGGAGGTATGCCTTGGGCTATTAAAATCGGTTCATTAATTGGTAAATCGTCTTTTAAAACATTAAGCATGATACCATAATTAACGCCTGCTCTTTTCAGGGCTTCTAATACTTCCAATGTAAGCTCTCTGCGTTTATCCTTGCTCAGTTCCTCAGGCATCAGGTTTAATGTCATATAAGCGTTAAGATTATCCTTGGATATTTCCACCTTAATTGGCTGCTTTGTAACAGCAAATAATTCCGGACCTGCAGGAGCATTGTCCAATACTTTTTTTATAGTCAATACACTTGTAACCTGAATAAACTGATAAGACTTAAGCAAATCAAAAAAGTCCTCAGTAGACATACCGGATTTTAAAGATTCGATAAAAAAGCCGTCAACAGTCTGCGTTAGAACAACATGATCGTTGCGGTAGATTTGATTTGCCAAAAGAATCCCCCCATATTGATATTATACCAATAACAACGTACATTAAGCAAATAATATATTAAGTGCGGTGTCACTCAGAAACACGCTTTTAGCTTCGCGTTTGAAGCAGCGCTTCGGAACATGTTGCCTTGCATCATTAAAATCACTAATGGAAGGTGCGTACAACAGGGGCACACCCACTGGTATACTTCTCCTGAAGCTAGCCTAGGCACCAGAACGCACCACAAGCCTTGACCCGTATTGCTTCCCACTGCCTTTATGTAGATCTCTGAATATTCGTGAGTCTCTTAACGGTAAAAAGCAAAAACGCACCGGGAGGTGCGTTTTTGCTTTTGGGTAGCCGGTTATTGAAATGAATACGGCTTATGGTGGAAACCGCATTCGCAGCATGATTCTATTCGGTTATTGTTATGGTTGTGTCATCGCTAATCTTTATGCTGTCCTTAACCGTTGTGCCTTGAATTATGGTGCCATCAGCTTTAAAGGTTCCGGGGCTGACGACGCGTGCGTAGTAAATCAGTGGTTCTTTCTTCTCTGAATCACGGTAAACATTGAAGGTTACCTTTTGACCGTCGGTATTTCTAAACCACCATATAATCGCACCTTTTTCTCTTATTCCTGCTTGGTATGGGCTTTCAATGGGTTTCAAACCGGATGGAGCAAAGTCTGTAATCTCGTAATAATGATCCATCGCAATATCGGCGATGTCCCAATCCAGTACAACCTTAACGAGGTCATTATGCTTAAACTCAGTTGTTTCCTTACCTGTGGCGTAGTTATAATAGGTTCTCTTAATTTTAAGGTTGTTATCGGGCTGAACCTGAGATGTAAGCGGTGCTTTGAAAACCGATACAACAGAGGCATCGCCTGAAACCTTTTTAATATTTAAATCTGATAGCTTTACAGAAGGAACCTTAACTATAATGCTTCCGCCTTCCTTAAGCTCCTCGGTATAGGTATTTCCGTCATATTCATAGGTAAACTCCATATCTGCTGCAGGAAGCTTTGTGTATTCCTCCATAACAAACAGTAGCTTTTCTATATTTATCAATATCTTTTTGGAGTAGTTATCCCTGATATAAAGGAATAACTCATTCTTTTCCGGAGCATCAAGCTTTGAAGCCAAAACTGCGGCTAAGGCTGTATGCTTAAGTATTTCGTCCGAATCCTTAGAAACGGCAACTCTTGTATATGGAAGAGCAGTTTCTAAAACAGGGGTTACCACCTTTTTGTATAATCCTGCAGCGATTGGTGTTTCGCCAAGAGCATCGTAAGCTAAAGCAAGATACATATAATCTTTGAGTGAGAGGTTCGAAACCTCTTTGGCCTTGTTTAAGTCAACCAGCACAGGTTCTCCCATAACAGACAGACCATAAAGTGCAGGTGCATTGACTCTTCCAGGTTCTGATAAAATCAATGAATAAAAATATTGCTTTAGCATTTGTGCACCAGGTTCGTCTTTAAGAAGCTGTGCCATAAGTGCGGAGACTTCTGCATCACTTTCCGAATATGGTAGTATGCCAAATCCGCCATCGGGCTTCTGGTACTGAGTTATGTCAACCTCAGAGATATCTATATAATAATCTCTATCAGGCACAATTTCATCCAACAACAGCTTTGCTTTGTAGGAAATATATTTTTGGTCAAAGCGGCTGCCTCCGCTGTAAAGTAAGCTATAAAGCGGGGGTACTAGCTTGCCGCGCCCGGTATCGGTGAATATTAACGTGGTTAGCCCTTTATTTCCGCCTGTAAGCTCCATGTTTGCTTTCAGATTGTTAACCACAGCTTCTTCGATCTCATGATAGGTGTCAGACACGTAGATTGTTCTTCTTATACCGTCGGACAAGCCGCTTTCGCTTATCGCCCTTATTTCAATATCATAAACACCTGCTTCCATTTGCCAGAGCGGAAGATAGATGCGTTCATAGGCCTTGCTGGTTGAAACTTCTAAAAATTCCGGTATCTGAGGAGAGGTCACCTGCCAGGTTATGGTCTCATCTTCTTTTAGATCATTGCCATAGCTGCTAACGCCTATATAAGGGAAGTCGCCGCTAAGGTAGACGGTGTTAAGGCTATCGTTAATAAAGAAAGGTAAAGTGACCTTCAAAGCGGTTTGACCTGTGCCACCATGTAAATCATTAGATATCGCAGCAAGGTTGACCTGCCAGGAGGTAACATTATCAGGAAGCTTAAAGGTTACAGTTCCTGTTCCGTCTTCATTCAGTGAGGTTACACGGAAGAGAGCAGTATCCTTGAATTCACTTCTTACACTCACATCAGACATCATAGAGTTCATTGCCATCGTGGATTTAGCTCTTCCATCATCCATTTTTGCAGCCGGAGCAGCTGATTCCATAGCCATGTCGTTGAAACCGGCACCGGCTATTCCGCCGTACACCATATCTCTTGTAACATTAGAACCATAACCGTGTGTTGAATAAGAGTACCCAAAACCGCTGCTAAGCCATTGATAAAGAGTGCCCAGAACATTTACGTTATAACGTGAGATCTCCAGCATCGCTTCATCAATAAGCGACAGGTTAACTTTTGCGGCAACGGGATTCCCGTTTTCATCCTTGGCAGTAATTTTAATGGTAACCGTATCGCCGGGGCGATAGGCGTCCTTATCAGCTTCTGCTTCCAAGTTAATTTTCACTTCATCGGTATCATAAGCTACATTTCCTGTTCCGGCATCGATGTAGGTTTTTCCGTTGAAATATATTGCTTTCACATAAAAGTTCGGGATGTATTCTTTTGTTAAGCTGGTTTTGTACTCACCGCTTTTTATTACACTGTATTTTTTTATACCCTTTTGAGCTTCGATAAACAAAACAGATTCGGGATCAACAGTATCTTCATTATTCTTCAACGTGACAACTACTTCGTCATCCAAGCGGTATTTCTCCTTGTTCAGCTCAAGGTGGTACCAGTCATTTTGAATTTCAGGGCTTTTTATATACGTACGGTTCGATAAATAAACGCTACGGCTCATTTGCCTTCCGTTACCGTCCTGCCAGGACAACTCTGCCGTATAGTAACCATCCCTAGGGTATTCCAAGGTAAAGGTTTCACTGGCTTTACCGTCTTTATCTGTTCTGAATGAAAAGCTCCGAACTGTCTCTTTACGCTCTTCGTAGCGGTAACGTTTGTTAACTACCTTGTTAATATAGTCGTATATTTCTCCGTCTTCAATTTTGTCATATGTGTGATAAATTACCAAGCCCTCGATTAACTTATCTGCCACCGGTTCCCCTAAATAGCTCAAGTAGTTGCTTGCGTCTTCCGGCTTTGGATTGTTAAGTGGTTCCAAGTCGATCAGGTTCAGTTTAGCGTTTAGAGTGATTTTTCCCTTCTCGTCTGACTTGGTGTCAAAAGCTGCATAGATATCGTTTATGAATACACGGATATAGTCATTTCCGTTTATCATACCGCTTTCGGGAAGAGTTGCTGTTGCATTAAGCCATGCGTTTCTTTCGCCTTGGGCAGTTTCATCAGTTGTTTCTGCGGTAAATGGTACAGTAAGCTTGCCGTCATTTGAGGTTTTTATAGAATTTGAGACATTACCGAAAGGATGCCCGTTTATGTTGTAAGTAACATCAAGAGATGGCAGCGGGGTGCCGTCAAAGAAAGACGGGATTATAGTAAAGTTCACTGTCTCACCAAGGAATATAGCATTTTTATCTTTCTCAACCGTCATTTTATAAGCCGGTTTCACGTAGTTTTCTACAGAAATATAGTGGCTGTTTATAATCTCATCGCCATTTTTTATAGTTAGCTGATAACTTCCGGGTGATAGGCTTGGAAGCTTAAGTTCGCCCTCAAAAAATCCTTTTTCAGCGGGTATATTTAGTGTCACCAAAGGTTTTTGAATAGAAGGGAAGAAATAATTCAGGATCTTCGCAGAGTATATGCCCCAATAACCGCCCTCTGATATTTCAACTGTTAATTTCTTAGGTGTGGTATCGTCATGCCGGTTTTTTGCAAAGCCCCAGAATTGAACAAAATCATCGGGCTTATAAAGGTTTCTGTCGGTTTGGAAGTAACGCCAGTAATCCTCCATGGCATATTGAGTTTGTCTGTAAGTTCTGTACTGGTTTTTAATTAACAAAAGCTGATCGTTTCCACTTTCAATTATTAAGTATTCGAGTTCAGATTTTATTTTTTCAGAGTCATTCTTAATGGTATCAAAAGCAGCCACGCCGTTTTCATCGGTTTCAAAGGTTTCGTTTTCAGCGGTAACCTGTGCAGCTGATACAGGTTTCCCGTCCTTAAGGTTATTAAGCCAAACTAGGGACTTTGTATCGCTAACAGTATAATATGCTGATAAGTCGGTTGATTGTATAAGCACTTGAGCTGTTATGTCATCCATAGTGCTTTCTACAAGATAAAAGCCCTGGGTGAGTGCTTCCGGAACTGAAAGATATTTGTCTCTCCATTGCGAAAGATCAAAAGTTTGCTCAAATGAGGCAACCTTTGAAAGACCTTCTTTTGAAGCAAGGTTAGATTCCTGAGCGCTGTAAGCCCAATAAGGCTGGTCATATTTATGCTTTACTGCTGCTATAAAGCTGTCTAAATCCTTAAATTTGTATATGTTTGTTGCAACTACGACTTCCTTGACTTCCCGGGATGAAGCATAAACACCAATAGGAATAATGGGAGCACTGTCTGTCGCGAATTCCATTAGCATGCTATTAAAATATAAGCTGCCTTTTTGTACATAATTGTTATCTCTTTCCGGCTCTGTCTCAAAAGCAAATATATAATCAGCTGTTAATTTTTGATTTGTTCCGTCAAGGGGCAGCCCTTTCTTTAATGTTACTGTGTAAATTGTGCCGGGTTCAAGCTTTTTTGGAACAAATACTGCTGCGTAACCGTTTCTTTCAAACCTTCCCTCTGCTTTAGGAGAGATTTCAAAATATTTGTCAATATCACCAAAACCTGTGTGGCTGAAATATATCTCTATTCCACTGTTTGCAGGGACATAACTTGACTGGTGAGCGGGGAGAGTTCCTAAAATCGAAAAGTCACGCCTTGTTTGAAATGTCCATGAAACCGTTTTATTATCAGGAGTTGTAATTACAAAAGTGTATAGGCTGTTTGTGTTTAACTCCTTTTCCGGTGTAACTAAATATTCATTCTTTTTATTTACCTTTACCGAGAGCTGGTTATCGTCAAGTAGGCGAAGCATGCTCTCTACCTGCCCAAGTGTATAGGCTTTTTCTGTTTTAAGAACAAAATCCGTATCTGTGTATATTCCTGTAGCATCAAACTGTAATGGTGTTAATGCGAATCCTTCCCGATATTCTTCAGCGTAAGCCGGATTGAAGGGATTTACAACCCAAAACACTGCTGCTATAAGAACAACCGTCAAAACAATTGCAATTATTCTCTTCATAACAATTACCTCCTAATTATTATCAAACTTAAGTGTTTATTCAAATTCTACGTCATAGGCGCTTGCGTACAAATTCTATGTAATAAGCTCTTGCGCCAATTTGTGTTATAATAAGCACTTGAGAATTGCACGCAGTATGTATCCTAATGAACCGTAGTATGCAGCTTGATTTGTAGAAGCCATAACATCAAAAACATATGATTTTGATAAGCTTACCACATAAAAAGCTGCTCTATCATATGAGACGTAAGTTGGGGCAAAAAGTTCCACATCTAAGGAATGAAACACACAAGACAGGATCGCAGACTGTAGCGTGATATCCTCTGAATAGTAACCGATATATGTCCATATGAGCCATTATTTCATTTAATTATAGACTTTGAAATATGGGAGTGGTAGAATATTAACAAATTTATAACCGATAAATCTGAAGACCTCTTCTTTAATTTCTTGTTTACGACAGTAAAAGTATAGGCGGGGTATGAATGATTTGATCACGATGTATTTAACCCGCTAAATAGTGGGAATTTTATAGAGAGAATTAGGAGTGAACAAAAATGAATAGAGTTTATAATTTTTCAGCAGGTCCTTCAATACTTCCCGAAGAGGTGCTAAAAATTGCAAGTGATGAAATGCTTGATTGGCATGGCAGCGGAATGTCGGTAGCCGAGATGAGCCACCGTTCAAAGTGGTTTGAGGAAATAATCAATACTGCTGAGGCAGATTTGAGAGAACTGATGAATATTCCCTCAAACTACAAAGTGCTTTTTTTACAGGGTGGAGCATACACGCAGTTTGCAATGGTGCCGCTTAACCTTATGAATAAGGGCAAGGCTGATTATGTCAACACCGGAGCATGGTCAAAAAAAGCTATAAGTGAAGCAAGAAAGTTTGGGAAGGTAAATGTTGTTGCCTCTTCTGAGGACACCACCTTTACCTATATACCGGAGCTTGATCCTAAAACGTTCAGCAGGGACGCAGACTATTTCCACATAACAACCAATAACACCATATACGGGACACGCTATACAAGACTCCCGGAGACCGGCGCTGTACCACTGGTTGCGGATATGTCTTCAAATATTTTGTCAGAGGTTGTTGATGTATCAAAATTCGGATTGATATATGCGGGAGCACAGAAGAACATGGGACCTGCCGGTGTTGTTGCAGTTATAATTCGTGATGATTTAGTTACAGAAGCAAACCCTGAAGTGCCAACAATGCTTCAATATAAAATTCATGTTGAGAACGGCTCCATGTATAACACACCACCATGCTTCAGCATATATGTTTGCGGTCTTGTTTATAAATGGCTTAAAAAGCTTGGTGGTATTCCTGCAATGCAGAAAATAAACGAGGAAAAAGCAGCAATTTTATATGATTACCTTGATAATTCAAATATGTTTAAAGGAACTGTTGTTAAAAAGGATCGCTCTCTTATGAATGTTCCATTTGTTACGGGAAATAAGGAGCTGGATGCAAGGTTTGTTAAAGATGCAGAAAAGAAAGGGCTTGTTAACCTTAAAGGTCACCGAAGCGTTGGCGGCATGAGGGCAAGCATATATAATGCGATGCCGGTTGAAGGCGTTAAAGCTCTGGTTTCCTTTATGAAAGAATTTGAAGCTGAAAACAAATAGAAAACGAAAATAGCGAAGCCTTGTATGATTGGATTTCACTGCTTTAGCTCATAATAATAACAACGTAAGCATTTACGCAATCAATTGGTTTAGAAAAGTGGGAGATGGGAATGAAAGTACAGCTAAGCGATGAAATATTATATAGTATAGAAAAACCTGCCAGGTACACAGGCGGAGAATGGAACATGGTAATAAAGAATCCAAAGGATGTGGATGTCCGTTTCGCTTTTTGTTTTCCCGATGTTTATGAGGTTGGTATGTCTCATCTTGGGATGAAAATACTTTATCATGTTCTGAACAAACGTAGTGATGTATATTGTGAAAGAGTATTTACGCCTTGGGTTGACCTTGAAGCTGTGATGCGTGAAAAGAAAATTCCGTTGTTTGCTCTTGAATCAAAGGATTCCCTTTCAGATTTTGATATTATAGGGTTTACGCTTCAATATGAAATGAGTTACACGAATATTCTTAATATGCTTGACCTTGCAGGTATTCCGCTATTGGCAAAGGAAAGGGATGAGAACCACCCTTTGATAATAGGTGGAGGTCCTTGTGCATGTAACCCTGAGCCACTGGCGGATTTTTTTGATTTTTTTGCCATAGGAGAGGGCGAAGAGGTCATACTTGACATTGTAGAGAAGTATAAGGAGTGGAAGACTGCCGGTAACAAAAAGCAGGATTTCCTAGTTGATATTGCAAAAATACCGGGAGTATATGTACCATCCTTATACGATGTGATATATAACGATGACAAGACAGTTTCGAGAGTCATTCCAAAGGAATCGTCGATACCCGAAAGAATTACTAAAAGAATAATAAAAGACTTGGATGCGGTTGATTTTCCTGAGGATATTATTGTTCCGTTTATAGGCACCGTACATGACAGAGTGATGCTGGAAATGTTCCGTGGATGTATACGTGGCTGCAGGTTTTGCCAGGCAGGGTTTATCTATCGTCCTGTCAGAGAGAAGTCCCCCGAGGTTCTTCTTAAACAGGCTGAGGGTTCGATTTCAAAAACCGGTTACGAGGAAATTTCTCTGGTTTCGTTAAGTACAAGCGATTATTCATGCCTTAAGGGCTTCACTGATGAGCTGGTTAAGCTTACAGAGAAAAGCAAGGTGAATTTATCTCTGCCATCTCTTCGAATTGATAATTTTTCTCTTGATTTAATGGAAAAGGCTCAAAAAGTCAGAAAAAGCGGTCTAACCTTCGCCCCGGAAGCAGGAACTCAAAGACTCAGGGACGTTATAAACAA
Organism: Clostridiales bacterium; assembly: GCA_036768735.1. GTDB lineage: Bacteria > Bacillota > Clostridia > DSM-8532 > DSM-8532 > JAAYGP01. Next base: position 15,671 of record DAIPML010000006.1, read on the forward strand.
AGGCATTACCGAAGAAGATGTCATGAGCTCGGTAAGTCTTGCCTTTGAAGGCGGATGGAATAGTGTTAAGCTATACTTTATGATGGGGCTTCCCACTGAAACAATGGAAGATATTGAAGCAATAGCAGACCTTGCGGAAAAAGTAGTTAGAGCATATAAAACGACACCAAAAGAGATAAGGGCAAAGGGGCTAAAGGTGAGCGTAAGCGCGGCATGCTTTGTACCAAAGCCGTTTACCCCTTTTCAATGGTTTGGGCAGGACACTCTTGATACCTTTCTTGATAAGCAGCATTTTTTGCGTAAAGAGATCAAGGAAAAAACCAAATCTGTTACTTTTAACTGGCACGATGCAAAAACAAGCTTAATAGAAGCTGTTTTTGCAAGAGGCGACAGAAACCTTGGCAAAGCTCTTTTAACTGCCTGGGAAAAAGGCTGCCGCTTTGACGGGTGGAACGAATTTTTTAAATATGATAAATGGATTGAAGCATTTGATCAGGAGGACATTGATCCCGCATTTTATGCGAACAGGCATCGTAGCTATGATGAGGTGCTTCCTTGGGAGCATCTTGATATGGGTATATTAAAGAAATTCCTTCAAAAAGAATGGGAGAAAGCACAGGAAGAACAGACGACACCAAACTGCAGGCTTAAGTGTATGGGCTGCGGCGCCAGTGAGTTCGGTACAGGGCTATGCAACGAGTAAGATTGGGATCCATAGGGCTTGGTTTCATTGTATAGGGTTAGCTTATACTGGCAGGAATCCACCAGAGCCAGCCAAACTTCGAAACCGTCTGAACTTCAAAAAGTTTCAGTTACAACGCTCCATCAACATTTATGTGGATCCTGCTAACAATACTAATTTAGTGCTAAAGTTGCAACGTTACTTTGCTTCATAAAAAACGAGCTTACAATATTGTTTCTTGTTATAGGCTCACAGAAAAGAAAATTTTGAAAGGAATGTATGGTTTAATTCTTCTTTATTATGTGTTTCTATATTGAAACCATGAGTTAGGTTGTTTGTTATATCATACAAAAAACAAAATGCACATCAGATTCCAGTTTGAACGCGATGAAGAGTTGAAATTTATAGGACATCTTGATATTTTGAGATTATTTGAAAGAGCTTTTAAACGCTCCGGTTTACCGGTGACTCATTCACAAGGGTTCAACCCAAGACCTCAGATTGTTTTTGCGCAGCCTATGCCTTTAGGGCTTACAAGCAGTGGTGAATTTGCAGATGTTGAAATTAATGGTGATTTTTATCCTGTTGATTTCATGAGAAGGTTGAACAGCTCTCTACCTCCCGGGCTCCAATTGATAGATGCAAAGGAAAGAATAAATAAATCAAACCTAATGACAATTATTGAAGCCGCAAGGTATAAGATTGCTTTTTCCTTCGAAGAACAGCATATTCCGAATATAAATGTTCTTGTTGAAAAGGTATTAAGTAAAGATACAATGAACGTAATAAAGAAAACAAAATCAGGTGAAAAGGAAATAAACATTCGTCCGCTCATATATGAGCTTTCGGGAAGTATATATAATAATACCGGTGAATTTAAGGTATTACTCGGAGCGGGGCAGAATAACAATGTAAGACCGGAGTTGTTTTTGGATGGGGTATCATCTGTTGCGGAAACTAATTTGAAGCTTAGGAATATGCACAGAATAATGCTTTATTGCCGAAGCACCGGAGAAAATAGTTTGAAAGCTCTTGTAAATGGAGAAAAAGCCAGCTGGGTATCCCCGATGGACGAAGCATAAATATATGTTTTAATATCAAAAAACAGTGGCATGTGTAATATAGATGAACTCTACACAAAATGGAGTAAATTATGATAAAGGATATACTGGTGGATACGGGTTTTGGAGAAACTAGGGTAGCTATAATTGAAGATGGAGAGCCGGTGGAAATCTATATTGAAGCTGCTGGTTGTGAAAAACTGGCAGGGAACATATACCGGGGTAAGGTGGAGAGGATTCTTCCGGGCATGCAATCTGCTTTTGTTGATATTGGTACAGGTAAGAATGCTTTTTTATATGCAGACGATATAATTAAAAGTCGTGATTTAATTTTGGCTCAAACCGCAAAAATTGAAAATCTAGTTTCCCAGGGTCAGGAGATCACAGTACAGGTTGTTAAGGAAGCGCTTGATAATAAAGGATCGCGTGTAACTACAGACATTAAGTTGCCGGGAAGGCTTGTAATACTAACCCCGTTAACGACCGGAATCGGGGTATCTAAAAAAATTAAATCTCCAGATGAAAAGGAAAGACTTAGGCAGATTGCCGAAAATCTTTGCCCGGAGGGGTCGGGAATAATTGTAAGGACTGCTGCTGAAGGTAAGCAATCCGAGGAATTGGAAGCAGACATAAAAGGTTTGCTGAAACTATGGAAAAGTATCTCCGATAAAGAAGAAAGAGGCTCTGTACCTAGGTGCATATATTCAGAGCCGGGAGTAATCTATAAGCTTGTAAGAGATCATATCGATTCGGATCTTCACCGGTTTATTATAAATGATCGTGTTGAATATGAGAAACTATTGGAGCTTCTGGATGCTGTTTCACCTGTAATAAAATTAAAGGTAGAGCTTTTTTGCAAGGATTATGATATGTTTGAGTACTATCATATTGACACAGCCGTCTCGAAAGCACTTGCCCGTAAAGTTTGGTTGAAAAGCGGTGGTTATCTTGTTTTTGACAAAACAGAGGCATTGACAGTTATTGATGTAAACACAGGAAAGTATGTGGGCAAGAATACACTAGAAGAAACGATGCTAAAGACAAATGAGGAAGCTGCCCTTACTGTTGCAAAACAAATCAGACTTAGAAATATAAGCGGAATTATTCTTATTGATTTCATAGATATGAAAGACACTTCACATAAAGAAAGGCTCCTATCTGTTTTAAGAGAAGCGGTGAAGAAAGACTCCAGCAAGGTAACTGTGGTTGGAATGACCAATCTTGGGTTGGTTGAATTGACAAGAAAAAAAGTCAGGGGTACACTGCAGCAATTATTAACTATCACCTGCCCAACCTGTAGTGGACTTGGCAGAATAAACAGAGTCGTTCGGTAGTCTATAATCATGAAAAAGAAATAATTGAATATCATAATTTTACACGGATGCTTATTCGGTCTTCCTTTTATCCATTCTATTTGTCGCATATACATTTCTGGGCTATGTGCTTCATTCTTTTGCAACACTGGATAGTACATATGTTTCACAGTTTAATAAAATTCATCTTAACAATCCTAAGTGGACGTCCGGAGAATATATGTCTGCATTAGAACGAGAGAAGATAAAACACGTTATAGTATATTTATATAATCCCGCCCACCGTATAATATTCGATAAATATTAATGGTCGTATCCTCTTCATTAATCTTGTATAGTAGCACATAATTGTTGACTGGAATCCTGCGGAAATTCTCTCTTTGTAATCGTAGATTGTTGCACATTTCATACATGTAAGGGTTGCTTTTTAGATGCTCATAGCGCTTTTCAAGCTCTTTTAAAAAATTGGTAGCAGCAACGGGGCTTGCTAACTCCAAGGCAATATACGAGACAATTCCTTCTAAATCACTATGAGCAAGCTCAGATAATATAAGCTTATACATTATATTTCTCCCTTACTTTTTTTAGGGATTCATCTGCATCTATTACTTTTTCTTCAGAAATCTGTGCTTCAGCAGCGGAAAGTTTGTTATAAACATCAGTTATAAACATATTTTTTTCATACATCTCTATGCTCATGATTACCATATCACCGTAACCGTTTTTTGTTATATATATTGGTCCATCAGCTTCTTTGCACATTTTTGATATTTCTGCGGTGTTTTTTAAATCTCGGATAGGTATTATTTGTGGCATATTATATTCAGCTCCTTCCTGTGGCATAATTGTACCATAAACCTGCCACATCATCAAGCATCTATCATTGTAAAAATTCACAATCGTACCTCAAAACCATATAATCCTAGGAGTTCACTCGGAAAGTCGGTTTTTGTGGAGAAATCATGTATAGAAGTGTTTACGCAAAAGAAGTTATGCGTGCTTCAAGCTTTATAATTTTCGTGTTTTGAATAAATATTCTTTTCCGAGTGAACTCTTAGCATTGCTTATGTATTTTATCTTTCCTTGTTTATTGAGAGTTTGGGAAGGGGTATTGAAAAGATATGCGATACATCTTAGACATGCGCCCAGCTCATAGTTAATATTCTCGGATTTTTACCTATGACCTGTTATCAAGAAATATTAATCCAAGAGGGGAAAAAGCTGTATGAAAATGACTGAAAATTTCCGTTGACACACAATCAAGGCTATGCTACAATGTAACGGCGACCGCACTGGAAAAGGGCTAAAAGCAGATTTACTGCTCCCTTTCAAGGCGAGATAGGATGGAGGAGGTGCACTCGATGTACGCTATAATTGAAACCGGAGGAAAGCAATACAGGGTTCAGGAAGGTGACGTTGTTTTCGTTGAAAAAATTTCAGCGGAGGAAGGCGACGCAGTTGTTTTTGATAAAGTTCTTGCTGTTTCCAACGATGGTGAATTAACCCTTGGAGCTCCGGCTGTTGATGGTGTTTCTGTTAATGCCAAGATTCTTGGCCATGGCAAAGACAAAAAGGTTATCGTTTTCAAGTATAAGCCCAAAAAGGGTTACAGAAAAAAACAAGGTCACAGACAGCCGTATACAAAAGTTCAAATTGAGAAGATAAACGCATAACATGATTGAGGCTGTTATTTTAAAAAATTCCCGCGGAGTGATTCAGGGTTTTAAAATAAAAGGGCATGCAGGTTTTGATAATCCGGGAAAAGATATTGTCTGTTCGGCAGTATCTGCCATAGTATACACAGCGTTAGGCGGATTAGATGAATTGGTCGGGTTCAGAAGCTATACTGAAAAGAACGGTTTAATTTCCTGTTATATTCCCACAAACCTTACCGCGGAGCAAGTTGAAACAACGGATATTATTTTAAAAACAATGGTAATAGGGTTAAAACAAATAGAAGTGGGTTACGATAAATATATCCGAATTCGATATGAGGAGGTGTAAACCTATGATTAAGGTGAATTTACAATTATTTGCGCATAAAAAAGGAGTTGGCAGCACAAAGAACGGACGTGACAGTGAATCCAAAAGGTTAGGCGTTAAAAGAGCAGATGGCCAATTTGTTAAGGCAGGTAATATTCTCGTAAGGCAAAGAGGAACCAAAATCCATCCGGGAACGAATGTTGGTATTGGTTCGGATGATACATTGTTTGCAACAGCAGACGGTACGGTAAGGTTTGAAAGATTGGGCAGAGATAAAAAGAAAGTCAGTATTGTTAACGGTTAGCAAAATGTTTTGTTGTGGGGGCGAGAGAATCGCCCCTTTTTGTCTGTAATTATTCCTTATCATACAATATTGATTATCACCCAGAAAGTCACTTCGTAATTTTCTGATGAAATTTGAGATATCTTAAATCTCATCAGCCTTAGAAAGAAGGCTGGATAACCATTTTATATGCTGAGTGTTTATGGAGGAGAAATAATGTTTATTGATATTGCGGAAATTCATATAAAAGCTGGAGATGGCGGGAATGGAGCGGTTTCCTTTCGCAGGGAGAAGTATATACCTGCCGGTGGTCCTGATGGAGGAGACGGAGGCGACGGCGGGAGTGTTATTTTTATAGCTGACAAGCACCTTAGAACCCTAGCGGACTTCAGGTATCATAAGCATTATAAGGCAAGCCGGGGAGATGACGGCGGCGGTAGAAAATGCTCAGGTAAAAAGGGAGAAGACTTGGTAGTGAAGGTACCTTGCGGAACTCTTATTAAGGATAAAGACACGGGGCTTGTTATTGTTGATATCGCGCAAGACGGACAAAGGGAGATTATAGCCAGGGGAGGGAAAGGTGGTAAGGGCAACGTGCATTTTGCTACTCCTACAAGACAAGCACCGAACTTTGCAAAAAACGGGACAGCGGGTGAAGAAAGCTGGATTATTTTAGAGCTCAAACTTCTGGCTGATGTAGGTTTACTCGGATTTCCCAATGTGGGTAAATCAACCCTGTTATCGATGGTATCATCAGCAAAGCCAAAGATTGCAAACTACCATTTTACAACACTTACACCGAACCTTGGTGTAGTATCAATGGGAGAAGGTGAAAGCTTTGTTATTGCAGACATTCCCGGGCTCATCGAAGGAGCACATGAAGGAGTTGGTCTCGGGCATGATTTTCTAAAACATGTGGAGCGTACAAAGCTTCTCATTCATGTGGTGGATATAGCTGCTCTTGACGGACGTGAACCTGTGGATGATTTTTATGTTATAAACAGGGAATTAGAAAAATACAATCCTGAGTTGTCTAAAAGACCGCAGATTGTGGCTGCAAACAAGATTGACGCACTTTTTGATCCTACGAAGCTAAATGAGTTCATATCAAAAATGAATGAGCAAAATTATAAGGTCTTCCCAATAAGTGCAGGCACGGGTCAAGGAATAAAAGAGCTAATAAATTACACTTATGAGCAGGTTAAGACCCTGCCTGAACCTGTAATTTATGGTATAGCACCAAAAGAGATCTTGTACAAAGAAGAAGAAGCAGAGCCATATACAATTGTTGTTGAAGATGATATATATATCGTTGACGGGCCATGGATCCGCAATATACTTAGGGGTATTAACTTTTCCGATGGTGAATCTCTTCAGTATTTTCAGCGTGTAATACGCCAAAAGGGTATAATTGAGGAGCTTGAGCAAAAAGGCATTCAAGACGGGGATACTGTCAGGATAGGGGAAGATATGGAATTTGACTATATATCTTAACACAGCAAAGCTGCAGGTATTCCGAAGTCAGGAGTAGGAAGTCAGGAGTAGGAAATCAGGTGACAGATGCTAGATGTAAGGAGTTTGTAGCTAGGAGGTAGGAGTCAGAACCTAAAACCGGGAACCAAAAATAAAACCGAGAACCAGCAGCTATTATCTAGTACCTAGTACCTAGTACCTAGTGCCTAGTGTCTAGAATCTTGTACAAGGAATGATTGTGTTTACAAGCTGAACAGTAAAATTATTAAAAGGAGCTAAATATATGTTGACAGGAAAACAACGTAGTTATCTTAAAGGAATTGCCAATTCATTACCGGCTATATTGCAGGTTGGTAAAGGTGGAATTACAGATAATTTAATAAGACAGGTTGACGAAGTACTGGAAGCAAGGGAATTAATAAAAGGTACGGTGTTAAGGAATTCTGAGCTTGAAGTAAGGCAGGTATGCGAAGAAATTGCGCAGAAGGTTAGAGCAGAAATAGTTCAGGTTATTGGCAGCCGTTTTGTTTTATACCGTGAATCACGTGAAGATAAGGTTATCCAACTTCCGTAGAAGTGCGCTCGAAAAGTCATGCGCATGGCTTTCCGCCTTTTAGCATATTATCATGCAAAAAAGCGTTAAATTAAGATATTCACCTTATGTGCGATGAATCGCAAAAAGCGAATCGGAATCTGCATTTCTGACTTACGAATGCATTTCTAGCCATTTTATTCAAACTTTTATTATATCATAATCAAAATGATATTACAATATGTTTTGTAAAAAGTGCACGTTTTTATGTATAAACGGTTTTTGTAGCTGTTTACGTCAAAATAAGAGCAATTCACGCAAAACCCATTGAAAATAAACGCTTATCCGATTAAAATAAATATACAAGATTAAGCAGTATGCACCACCCCCCCAACCTACATAAACGGTGCGTATTCTGATTTTGACTAAGATGGCGTAATGCCCCTATCTTTTTAGATATGGGTGTATAGCCACAAGGTTGAGACATCAACCTTGCTGGGAGAGGCTATGTAAGACCTGAATTTTCAGGCTACTACCGTTAATATCCCAAACCCTGCCTATAGGCACGGGGAATATGTCAACAGTTATATTCAGGTGGTGGTAGTGTTGACAAAACGCTTGAGTGCGGCAATTACCAAATTTATTGCAGTCAGCTTTCCTGAAAAAGGGGAGGATGAGCTTGAGATAATTTGGTATGGTCTTGAAGGGATTTTCTCCACACTCTTCAAAACCATATTGATTTTTATTATAGGTTATTGCCTGAAAATCATATTGCCGCTCACTCTAGCCATCACTACTTTCGGTTTGCTTCGTACGTTCGCATCAGGGGTACATTTAAAATCCGGCTGGACTTGCCTGCTTTTTTCGACAGTCACTTTTTTCTTCATAACCTATGCAGGTTTGTATGTTCCGCTTACTCATTTATTGAAAGTGGCAATGTTTGCGGTTTCATTTATACTTCTTGCTTTATATGCACCGGCTGATACTGAGGAAAGACCACTTGTATGTGAAAAAGCCAGGCATGATCTGAAAAAATCATCGCTTGTTACCGCAGGCATATTGTTTATTATTGCAATGATTTTACCTGTTAATAATATTGTAGGAAATATCATTGCATGGAGCGTGATCATTGAGAGTGTTATGACAACACCAATGATATATTATTTTTTTAATAGGAGGTACCGAAACTATGAATACTATGAATCGTAAGCTCGCAGAGGTGATTTCTGAGGTAAGCAAAAAAACCGCATCCTATAATGTAAAGCACACAATGTTCTATTTCTTCAATGAGCCTAAAATGCCAAAAAGTCTTATTCAGAAGAAGAAATAGACAAATATTCCGGAGTGGGTATAATTAACTCCTGAAAAAAAGTATTATTGTTTATAGTCGTTTTTAACTGAGCAGAGGGATAACGGCTCAATGTTTCCTTGACATTGAAAAGCCCAAGCCCTCTGTTCTTCCCTTTTGTAGAGTATCCACGTTTAAAAACATAGTCGATATTTGGTTCAAAAAGATAAGAGTTTCCAATTGTAATGGACACACCTGTTTCATCGGTGTCCATACCCAAATGAATTTCTTTTTGTGTAGATTCAAATGAAGCCTCAATTGCGTTATCTATCAAAATTCCGACAATTTTACAAAGATCCAGATTCCCAATGCCTTGGATTTTTACACTTGAAAAAATGTTCAAAAAAACATTAACTCCTTCACTTGTAGCCTGATTCAGCTTATATGACAGAATTCCCTTTAGACCGGGGTTTTGGATTAAGTTGAGAGAGCTAATAAACATATTTGACTGCTTTTCATTATATTCCTTTAAAACGGAGCTATAATAATAGTTTTTAAGCTCTTTATATTGTTCTTTATCAATATAACCTTTGATCGAAAACAATACATTCATGAAATCGTGTTTTTGATTCCGAATATCGTCATACAGCTTCTCAATTGTCTCTGTATATTCAACAAGCTGCTCATATTCCTTGGTTTGCAGGTTAAGAAGCATTTGCTGTTTACTTGACGAAGTGTAGATCAAAACAAGAAATAAACAAATAACAAAGTATATAGCAAATGCGACGAGGTTAAATACTATAACAGAAGCTGGATTTGTTTGTATCATTTTATTATTAAAGGACAGATTGAGAGTGCATACTATAACAATAAATACAACGCAAGTAATAAAAAAAGACTTAATGCTGATTCTGTAGCTGCTGTGTTTTTTTAAAATATATTGTCTGATAGCTATTATAATTATAACTAAGAATAAAAATAATGAATTTGCAATGAAAATGTAAAGAGTACTGTTAAGGCTTAAAAGGTCAAAATTCATTATATTCACAAAAAACCAAAGCAGTGCAGAATCCGATACTAAAAGGATGAATACACTTATCAATGCCAAAGCGATTGCTTCAAATACATTTAGCTTGTAAATCACAACAGAGAAAAAAACAATTAGCATCATAACTACAGGAAATTTAATACTAGGTATTTGAATAAGCTCGTTTACTGCTGATATACCAACCAATAATAACAGTAAAAGAAAATGAAGAGTTTTTTTATCCTTACGTATATTTTTAAAATTAAAAAAAACAATTATTAAAGTATATATAACAGCTGAAAAAAAATTACAGATTAACTTATCAATTTCGAACAATGTCCACCAATTCCTTCCACTTGTTTTTTGATATATCACATATTTTTCCGTTGCTCATAGTAACGACATAGCTGCGGTTTACGCATTCAAGCTTTTTTATGTGTCGTATGTTTATTATATAGGAGCGGTGGCAGTGGCAAAATCTTACATCTAGGCTTTTCATAACGTTTTTTAGAGTATCATAAAATTCTATCGTTGTTCCGTCATTTAATACACAATTAAGCAGTCTTGATCCCGGTCGTGTTTCAAAATATACAATATTAGCAAGGTTTACCGTATAAACATCACTGAGACTTTTGAGAGTTAATTGTCTTGATCCTTCCAAGCTTTCTATCTGATTCATTTCTTCAGAAACACTGTCGATGCATTCGCAAATCCTTTTTTGAATATTTTCATCATGCTTATATATGTAATCCAGCGCTTTAAGCTTATATTGAAAAACCTTCAGGCTAAGCTCGGGGTGGGATGTGATAAATATCAGGTAAGCCATAACATCAATTTTTCTTATTTCTCTCGCAAGGGTGAGACCTGTGGTATTTTCCTGATTTAAAACTATATCAAAGAAATATATATTAACTTGACCAATAATAGATTTTGCATATTCAATAACCTGCTCAAAATTATTGCAGAACAGATTAATGCTACAATCAAGATTTTTTTCCAGAGCATATTCTGAAATGTATTTTTTTATTATAGTTCCTGTGTTGTGATTATCCTCACAAATAATAAAATTGTACATGGTCTCCTCCCGGTAATTATTATGCATATTAATCATTAAGCTGCCCTAAATAAATGGTGTGCATATAAATTCATGTTTATATATGTCGAATTTCTAATTCATTCAACATATATGGATGTCAAAAAATAAAAGCAGATAAAAGAGTGTATATATAAGCTAGATTAGAATATTATCTTCTGATTGCTTCCCAGAAAGCCGTGAAACAGCTTTTTCCTGCAGGTTTGTCTGCAGGAAGCTGCAGCTTGCTGCAACCTGGTGCAATCACAAAATGGTTATCCAGCCTTCTTTCGAAGACTGATAAAATTTAAGATATCTTAAATTTTATCAGAAAGTCACTTCGTGACTTTCTGGGTGATAATCATCTTATAATTATATCGGCTAATTTTGGTTTATCTTGACGATACCAATTTATCACTTTTATAGAAAGGTTGTAAACAGTCAAATAGTAAAAAAACAGATAATTTTATGATTGCTCCCCAGAAAGTCGTGAAACGACTTTTTCCTGCAGGTTTAGCTGCAGGAAGTTGCAGCGAGCTGCAACCTGATGCAATCACAAAATGGTTATCCAGCCTTCAGAATAAGGCTGGATGAAATTTAAGAAGTCTTAAATTTCATCAGAAAGTCACTTTGTGATTTTCTGGGTGATAACCATTTTATTATTTACCTATAGAAAAACAGAATAATTATATAAGTAAAAAGGAAAAATGTTAAATGACGGGAAATTACGTGCTAAGACTAAAGCGTTACTTCACTGTATTAACTAACTCAACTTTCCCACCTAAGCTTGTTAGCAGTGTTTTGAGACGCTGATACCGACATGCTGAGGTGTGATATCACACCGCCTTCGGTAGCCTGCTGTGCAGGCAATCATCCAAAACACTGTGGGAAAGTTGAGCCAACTAATCATATTTTATGCATAATAACATTTACTGTAGTTTTTACACCAACTAAAAAATAATCGAATGAAATAAGACGGTTGTTAATATTTCGGAAAGGAGTATATGCGGGAACTTTCCTGTATAAAACACAAATGATTAAAATAAGCCGGCATACCAGATCCAAGCGTTTTGGAGTGTTATTTTTCATTAATTTGGTTCTATTTGCTTTTGTTTTTGTTTTGATGCTTGCAGGAAAAAGGTTCCCCCAGGAATTATCTGCCGGAAAACCGGAACCCAAACCGCTGCAAACAACACCTTATCTGCCAAAACAGCAGGAACAGGTACCAATGCAAACAAAACTGCCACAAACAATACAGCCGGAATATGCGCCACTGCAAACAGCACCGTCTCATACAATACAACCGGAACCAACACCGTTCCAAACAATACAGTTAGAACCAACACCACTGCAAAATATATTGCTAAAACCAACACAAATACCATCCGAGCCATCACAAGCTGTTCAGCAAACAGATCGTCAAAGCTCACCGGCTTTATGTGCTAAAGAAGGTGAGTTAAATGAGCTTAAATTAATGCTTGTTGAATATATAGGACAGCAACAGGGAAAGTATGGCTTGTATTATATTAACTTAGTTACAAGAGAGGAGTTTGGCATAAATGATAGAGATGAATATATTGCAGCAAGCACCACTAAGCTTCCCATGAACATGCTGCTCTATTGTGAGATTAAAGCAGGAAGGATAGATCCAGATGAAGTTTTAACATACAGTGAAGAGGATTTTGAACCGGGAACAGGTGTTATTCAGGAATCTGACTTTGGCACATTATATACTGTTCGGGAAGCGGCCAGATTATCAATTGCACACAGTGATAATTGTGCAATGAATATGATAATTCGCATTCTTGGTATCGACAACATTAGACATTACATGCAGGAGATAGGCGGGACAATATATTACGGAGACAGCCACCAAAGCTGCCCTTATGATTTGGCTATGTATGCGGCGGAGCTTTATCGGTTTTATGAGGAATCACCAGATATTGCTGAAATTTTAATAGAAGATCTGCAAAATACTGCTTGGAATGACCGCATAAATAAATATCTGCCTAAGGAAACAAAGGTATCGCACAAAATAGGAAACTATCCCAAGGTGTATAATGATGTTGGAATTGTTTTTGCGTCCGAGCCGTATGCAATAGCCATAATGAGTGAGAATGTTGAGCAGGCAATGGCATTTGAGGTGATTGCAACAATATCAAAAATGATATATGATTATGTAGAATAAAAAAAGAAAGGCGATAGTAATGAGGAATAATAGAGGAAAAGCGTTCATGTTAATTGTGCCGCTTATTTTATTGATTGTGTTAATTATTGTTTATAGAATATATGAAAAGAATCTACCAGAACAGGGTGATAACATTGAAACAACTGCTCCTGGAGTAAACCCTACGCTAACTCCGGAACCAACTATGGAACCAACACCTGAGCCTACGGCTACTCCGTCTCCAACAGCAGCAGCAACACCAACACCAGCGCCAACACCTGAGCCTGTAGCGAAAAATGTAGGTAACAGCAGTGGGGATAAAGTGAAGCATCAGGTTTACATAAACTCAGATCCTGTTAGTGATTATAAAAGTCAAGAGCAGATTGTCTTTGGTTCACCTGAAGCTTATGACATGGTTGAAGGCATTACAACCTTCCGCGGTGACAATTATAGGAGCGGTGCAGCTTTTGGTTCCCGGAGTGTTGTGGAGGAAAAGCTTGAGATTGTATGGTCATATAATGAGCTTACCTCTGTAGATCCTCAATGGCCGGGAGTGGGCTGGACAGGGCAACCCCTTATTCTGCGCTGGCCTGAAGAAGTACGTAAAGTAATGAATCTTAACAGCGAGTTTAAGGATAAAGATTTTGTTGAGGTCATCCAGGCTGCCCTTGACGGTAACATATACTTTTTGGATCTTGAAACGGGTAAGCCTACAAGACCTCATATTACAATTGGTTTTCCGATTAAGGGATCACCATTTGTTGATCCCCGCGGTTACCCGCTGCTTTATAGTGGGATGGGGATTAATGTGCTTGCAAGCGGTAAATCGACACCGTGGAAATACAGGATTTTCAGTTTGATTGATCAAAAAGAGATTTTCTCTTTTCCCGGTAAGGATCCTATCACAACAAGAGCATGGGGAGCCTTTGATTCAACCGGTCTTGTCCATGCGGAAACTGATACTCTTATCCAATGCGGTGAAAACGGGCTGGTTTATAAGATAAAGCTAAATACAAAATTTGATCCGAATAAAGGTGAAATATCCATTAACCCTGAGACGGTAAAATATAAATACCCGAATATTTATACATCAAGACTTGGTATTGAAAACTCCCCTGCCATATACCGTGATCTGATGTTTTTTGCTGATAACGGAGGTATGCTGCAATGCCTTGATATTAATACGCTCAAGCCTAAATGGGCATTTAATGTGGGTGATGACACCGACAGTTCTCCTGTAATAGAAGAAACCGATGATGGTGTTTATCTTTATACAGGAAACGAGGTTGACCTTCAGGGAGCCATTGGCAACTCTACAGTGCGTAAAATAAATGCACTTACGGGGGAACAGGTTTGGTCACGTTCCTATGAATGCTTTAATAACAATACCTTAAATGGTGGTGTGTTGTCCACACCAACGGTTGGAACAGGAGATATTGAGGGGCTTGTTATTTTTAACATTACCAGAACAGGCACTGAATGGGGTGGCAAGCTTGTTGCCCTTGACAAAGAAACAGGGAAAGAGGTCTGGACTAAAACAATGAGGTATTATGGCTGGTCTTCACCCACTGTTTTTCATTCCGATGAGGGCAAAAGTTATATGATTTTTTGTGACTCACAGGGAAACATGTTCCTGATGGATCCAAAAACAGGAGAAACGCTTGACACAATATCGGTGGAACGAAATGTCGAGGCCTCTCCGGCAATCTATAATGATATGGTTGTAGTCGGCTCATATGCAAAAAAGATTTTTGGTGTCAGAATAAAATAAAACGCATAGTGCTCATTAAATCCATATAATCCCTTGGGTATACATGGCAGTGGCTATTTTTATAAATCCTGCTATGTTTGCGCCTGCGACAAAATTATTTTCCATGCTATAATCTCTTGCGTTGGAGCTAATATTTCTATAAATATTAATCATGATCTCTTTAAGCTTTTCATCTACCACTTGGAATGTCCAAGAATTACGCATGCTATTTTGGCACATTTCAAGGGCTGATGTGGCTACACCTCCTGCATTTGCTGCTTTAGCGGGATCAAACACAACACCGTTCGTTAAGAACACTTCAACAGCTTCCGGTGTAGATGGGTGTTTTGACGCTTGCCTGCACAGTAAGCTACCGACGGCGATGTGATATTACACCCCAGCATGTCGGTATCAACGTCTCAAAACACTACTAGCAAGCTTAGGTGAGAAAGTTGAATTAAATAGTATTTGAATAGTAATAACTACAATGCTAAAGATAGAAATAGAAGCTTAAATGCAATTGCATTTAATAATCAAATACAGTAAAATGATAACGGTGTTGTATGCGACAATGCTTTGTAAATTTTGCTGAATGCTTTAAATATTGGGGGAGGATTTATGTTTAAAATTTTGAAAAAAAGGACACTGAATGAAAACGTTAAAATGATGGTAATAGATGCGCCGTATGTTGCACGGAAGGCTGAACCCGGTCAGTTTATTATATTCAGGATTGACGAAAATGGCGAAAGGATACCACTGACTATAGCCGATCACGACAGAGAAAAAGGAACAGTTACAATCATTTTCCAAGAAGTTGGTAAAACAACGACGTGCCTAGGAGAATTAGAAGAGGGAGATTCAATACTTGATTTTGTCGGACCTTTAGGGACAGCGTCACATTTTGACAATGTGAAAAAGGTTGCGGTTATTGGCGGAGGTCTTGGAACCGCAATTGCTTACCCTCAGGCAAAGAAGCTGCATTCAATGGGTGCAGCTGTGGATGTTATTGCTGGTTTTAGAAACAAGGATTTAATAATACTTGAAGACGAAATGAAAGAAGTTAGTGACAGGCTCTTTATTACAACCGATGACGGCTCCAATGGAAACAAAGGTTTTGTTACCGACATGCTGAAAAAGCTCATTGAAGAGGGAAACAATTACGATTTGGTGATTGCAATTGGTCCTCTTATAATGATGAAATTCGTGTCAAACCTCACAAAGCCCTATGGTATTAAAACCGTTGTAAGCATGAATCCGGTCATGATAGACGGCACGGGGATGTGCGGAGGATGTCGCGTTACAGTTGGCGGTAAAACAAAGTTTGCCTGTGTCGACGGCCCCGATTTTGACGGGCATCAAATTGATTTTGATGAGGCCATGCGCAGACAGAACATGTATAAAACCGAAGAAAAGGAAAGTATGGAAGCACACATTTGTAGATTGGGGGAAATGGGTAATGCCTAATACGTCACTTGAAAAAGTTAAAATGCCTGAACAGGATCCTCAGGTAAGAAATAAAAACTTCAAAGAGGTTGCCACAGGGTATACTGAGGAAATGGCCGTAGAGGAAGCAAAAAGATGCTTGTCCTGTAAAACAAGACCGTGCGTAGCAGGTTGCCCTGTTAATGTTCAAATTCCAGAGTTTGTAGGATTGATTGCCGATGGGAAAATTAAAGAGGCATATTTAAAGATAAAAGAAACCAATTCTCTGCCTGCAGTTTGCGGAAGAGTTTGCCCTCAGGAAACACAATGTGAGCAGCTCTGTGTAAGAGGGAAAAAAGGCGAACCTGTTGCAATAGGAAGGTTAGAGCGTTTTGCTGCAGATTGGTATATGTCGCATAAAGAACCAGAGAAACACGACATAAAAAAGAACGGTAGAAAAGTAGCCGTTGTTGGATCTGGCCCTGCAGGGTTAACCTGTGCGGGAGATCTTGCGAAAATGGGTTTTGATGTTACTATATTTGAAGCCTTTCATACTCCGGGCGGAGTGCTTATGTATGGCATACCGGAGTTCAGGCTGCCAAAAAAATTAGTTCAGGACGAGATTGACACAGTTAGAAAGCTTGGTGTTGAAATTAAAACAAATATGGTAATTGGGAAATCAATTACTGTGGATGAATTAAAAGACGAAGGCTATGAGGCTGTTTTTATAGGCACCGGCGCAGGGCTTCCGAGCTTTATGGGAATTCCGGGTGAAAATCTGAATGGAGTGTATTCTGCTAATGAGTTTTTGACAAGGATTAACTTAATGAAGGCCTACCTATATCCACATGTTGACACACCCATAAGGGTGGGGAAAAATGTTGCTGTAGTAGGTGGTGGGAATGTTGCTATGGACGCGGCAAGATGTGCAAAAAGGCTTGGAGCTGAAAAAGTTTATATAGTCTATCGCAGATCTGAAGCTGAAATGCCGGCCAGAGCAGAAGAGGTTCATCATGCTAAAGAAGAAGGCATTGTTTTCAAGCTCCTTACCAATCCGACAAAAATCATAGGCACCGAAGACGGGTGGGTTAAAGGGATGGAATGTATAGAGATGAAGCTGGGCGAGCCAGATGCTTCCGGAAGAAGACGCCCTGTTGCAAAGGAAGGCTCAGAGCATGTTATTGATGTTGAAACTGTTGTTATAGCCATAGGTCAAAGCCCTAACCCATTAATTAAATCAACAACTCCGGATCTTGAAACCCATAATTGGGGGGGGATTATAGCTGACGAAGAAACAGGCGCTACCAGTAAACCCGGTGTTTATGCCGGTGGCGACACAGTAACCGGTGCGGCTACCGTTATTTTAGCTATGGGCGCAGGTAAAAAAGCAGCCGCTGCAATTGCAGAAGACTTACGAACTAGAGGCTAGAGGCTAGGGACTAGAGACTAGAGACTAGAGACTAGAAGATAGAGTGTAGAAAATAGAGATTAGAGGTTGAAATCGATGCTCTAGCATCTAGTACCTAGCACCTAGCATCTAGAATCTAGCACCTGCACGGAGGGAACGAGATGAAAGTCATTGTTATTAATGGAGCAAATATGAATTTGTTGGGAAAAAGAGAGCCTGAGGTATATGGTCATGAGACTCTTGATGATCTTGAAAAAACCATTACCGAAGAGGCTGAAACGCTTGGAATCGAAGTGGGATTTTTTCAATCAAATCATGAAGGCGAGATAATAGATGCTATTCATAAAGCACAGGATGACGGTGTTGATGCAATAATATTTAATCCCGGAGCGTTCACTCATTACAGCCTGGCAATTCGAGATGCAATTAAGGGAACCGGTGTTAAGACAATAGAAGTGCATATGTCAAATGTGCATGCCAGAGAGGAGTTCAGAAGCAAATCCGTAATTGCTCCGGTATGTATTGGGCAAATAAGCGGGTTTGGCTTTAACAGCTATTTAGCTGCACTTTATGTTTTAAAGACTTAATGTTTTAAAGGGTGATAAATAATGATTCAAAGGTTAGAAAAGCTTAGAAATATACTAGAAAAAGAAACCTTGGACGGCATTTTGCTTTCCGGTAGACCTAATACGTTTTATTTTACAGGTTTTACAGGCTCTACGTCCATTTGCCTTGTAAGCAGAGAAAAGGCTTATTTAATAGTTGATTTCCGTTATACAACTCAGGCAAAGGAACAGGTTTTTGCTGGTGTGGAAGTCATACAGCATGAAAAAGGCGCATTGGATGTCTTAAGCAGCTTGTGCTCCGAATACGGCATCTTTAATTTTGGTCTTGAGGGGAATGTTGTATCATATTCAGAATATTCCAAAATCAAAGAAAAATTGACCGAGGTTAAAGAGCTTCGTAACATACAGAACCCAATAGATAATATAAGAATGATAAAAGACGAAAATGAGCTGCAATTGATAACAGGAGCAGTTAATATTGCCGACAAGGCATTTAGTGAAATTCTGCCCTTTATCAAACCTGGAGTAAAGGAATTCGAGGTTGCTCTTGAGCTAGAGTATAAAATGAAGAAGCTTGGTGCAAGCGGAGTCTCGTTTGAAACGATAGTAGCTTCTGGACCCAGATCCGCTTTGCCCCACGGCACTGCAGGAAACAGGGAAATACAAGCTGGTGATGCTATTGTTATGGATTTTGGCGCAATTTATAAGGGTTACTGCTCTGATATGACACGCACAGTTTTTATGGGCGAACCGCATGAAAAATTAAAAGAAATTTATAATATAGTGTTAAAAGCACAATTAGAAGCCCTTAACGCATCTGCGGCGGGGATTACAGGTAAAGAGCTCGACAGTGTATCCCGCAATATTATTAACAATGAGGGGTATGAAAAATGCTTTGGTCATGGGTTAGGTCATGGAGTAGGTGTTGAAATTCACGAAAAACCCGGAATTTCTCCTAAGGGAGAGGAAATCCTAAAACCCGGCATGGTTTTTACTGTTGAACCGGGAATTTATGTAGAGGGTTTTGGCGGGGTACGCATAGAGGATATGGTTTTCCTTACTTCAGATGGTGCAGAAATCCCTACAAAATCAACGAAGAGCATTATAATTCTATAGCAATGGCTAAGAATGCACTAAAATAGTCACACACGCAGCTTCCAACCGTTTTTTGCGTATTCTCATACAAAAAAACGTTAACTAACCGCATGTTTGGCTGTTATTTTAGCAGAGTATATTGCGAAAAACCAAATTGGGAATCTACGCACCTGACTATGTGAGTTTACTCTTGTTTTGGGAGTATTGAAATTAATATTGCATCCAAATTGAAATCACATTCATTAATATGATTGATAAAGCTGATGTATGGTATGGAGGAACTTTGGCGAGCTATTGCCATCTTATGTTTTGTTAATTTAACCCTTGCCAAAGAGACTGTTTTCAATTAATATAGATTCGTGGAAGAAAACCAGCTTAATGAACACCCCGTCTTGGAACAGGAGTCAACTAATTAGCCTTAAGGCATAGTGGTTTTCAGCCAAGTTTTTAAAATCACGGAAGAAATTGCGTAAGCCCGTTTTTTGCGAAGCAAGATAACATCGCAACACACCGTTATATTGAGGCTGGGCGTGGCTTCACCTTGTTACTTAGTTATAAATCTTGCATTACGCAAGTTAATATTTATTAAATTAAATAGGAATTGAGAGGAAGAGGTACAATGATTAGTGCTGGAGAATTTAGAAATGGTGTTACATTTGAAATGGATGATCAGGTTTTTCAGATTATTGAGTTCCAGCATGTGAAACCTGGAAAAGGTGCGGCTTTTGTACGTACCAAAATAAGAAATGTTATTACCGGAGCAACAGTTGAACGTACATTCAACCCTACTGACAAGTTTGAAAAAGCTCAGATAAATAAGAGGGATATGTTATATCTTTACAAGGATGGCGATCTGTATTATTTTATGGATGAGCAGACCTATGAACAGATTCCATTAAATGAAAGCAGCATAGGAAGTACCTTAGAGTTTGTTAAAGAGAACATGAGCTGCAAGGTGTTATTTTTCAAAGAGCAGGTTATTGGTATCGAGCCTCCCACCTTCGTTGAGCTTGAAATAACCGAAACAGAGCCGGGCTTTAAGGGTGATACAGCAACCGGAGCCAACAAACCCGCCATTGTTGAAACCGGCGCACAAATTAAAGTTCCGCTGTTTGTAAACCAAGGAGACATTGTTCGTATAGACACAAGAACAGGTGAATACATGGAAAGAGTGTGATAATAACTTCCGGTTTTTATCATACTTCAAAGTTTGTAACTAAACTCCATGCATAAAACGAAAGCTACTTGCATAGCTTAGTTTTTGTGCATGGAGTGTTTTTATCAAACACACCTAAGAATCCTGCCTCAGAGCGTATTTTTAGCCCTATGGGCTAATAAACGCGTGTCCTGGGAATAAATCGATTTCTGCTTCAGTGGGGCTTCAATCCCCCACTTCTAAGTTATCGTCTTCGTGGCAGGAGAAGTGCAGGTATCAACGGCTCTCATAATTTCGTTATAAAGGTTTTGCAGTTCCGGCAATAAGCTTTCTGTAGCTTTGCTATTGCGAGCATAATCAATAATTCTGCTGCATTCCTCAAGAAGCATAGTTGAATTAATTCCGGCAGGTGTGTTTCCAACACGTCTTTCAAAGTTACCACGATAAATCTTATAAAGAATTTCTTTTTCTATGTTAATTCCCTTAATTGTCATCCCTCTGCATATGAATTCGTCATTGGTCTCAAGAAATCTCCTTGTAGTATCGATATACACAAGATTTTCGCTGATACCGTTGTCGGAACCGAAGATTATCCTATCTTGATACTTTATGAAGAATTCACGCCATTTTTCAGGGTTTTCAGAAAAGCTCCCATACATTTCAATTCCGGGAGTAATGTCATAACAAACACCAGCCCATCTGTCCAAAAATTCTGAAGCTCGTTCAATACTTTCTTCACCCATAAAAAAGAAGTGTGCAAAGGTTACTTTCAACTTTGGAAACTTGCGAAGGAATCCGGAAACCTCTCTGTACAATGTATTTTTTGATACGAAAGAACCGTCAGTGTAAAGCCAGCCTTCATTTTTGGCCCACTCGGGTGCTTTTTCCGCATCCCAGAATATTTTAGGATCGCCGACATGGAATGTTACAGGTATACCTTCGGATTCAAGATATGAATAATATTTATCATATATAGGTGAATCCAATGGTAAACCGATCTTTTTCCGAGTGTCAGGCTTTCCTTCCAGCATCTTCATTCCATCAAATCCAAGCTGTTTAAGTCTTAAGGTCTGCTCAAGCAGCTCCTGACCATTTGTTGTTTCACCACTTTCGGGATAAGTCAAACCCCCAAACGCATAAATTTTTCCCGGATATAATACCTTAGATAAAGCACAAAGCAGATTTTGTGAAATATTCGATATACCTGTACAGTTAAGGCTCATAACAGCAAGCTTATCAATATTGTATTTATAAGACGAATCAACAAGCCGTTTTATACTTTCTGAATTAACTAAATGCGTATGGCTGTCAACTATTCCAATCGCTTCGGACATATCAACCAACCCTTTCTAAATCTTATTTAACTTAAAATAACGGAAGAAATTGCTTGATCCGTTTTTTGCAGAGCAAAATAGCGTACTTTTATTTATGTGCTTGCTAGCAAGCTATATTTTCAACACACCACAACGAATTATCTCTATTGCTGTTCTTAATTTTATCACATGGATACTATATATGCCATGCAAATTGAACTTCTTTTTTTGTCATAAACTTAGGGTAAAAGCATACAATGAATTAAATAAGGACAGGCACAGATAAAAGCTCAGATAAATATACAACAGAAAAAACAGGGGGTAGGAATGAAAAACGAAAGCGATATGATGAATCGCATTCAAAATGAAATAATACCATATCTTCCCTTAAGCCTAAAAAAAGGACTTCATAAGCTTGACAAGTCAATTCTTTTTGCGACTGAAGAAATACGCCTACGAGTAGAGAGACCTGTTATGATTCATTCTGGTGGAATAGATGGATACATAAACGTTAATGGAAATTTCCGCCGTGAACCTCATGGTGCTTTGGTGGTTTCAGCGGAAGACCTGACTGAAACAGTATATAAAATATGCGAAAATTCTTGGTATGCATATCAGGACGACATAAATAAAGGATTTATAACAATAAAAGGCGGTCATCGTGTGGGCTTAATTGGGACGCCGGTTTTGGATGAAGGGAAAATAATAAATATACGAGATATTTCATCGGTAAATATACGAATAGCAAGAGAAGTTAAAGGATGCGCAAAAAATGTAATCAAATTCCTTATAAAAAATAGCATCGATATATACAATACATTAATTATATCACCGCCGGGGCTTGGTAAAACAACTCTTTTAAGAGATATAATAAGGCTTTTAAGCAATGGATTTTCCCCTAGCTTTTGCGGCTTAAAGATAGGTGTGGTTGACGAACGTGGTGAGATTGGCGCTTCTTACAAAGGCATTCCCGTAAATGATCTTGGATTTCGCACGGATATAATAAATGGTATTCATAAAAAAGCAGGCATGGAAATATTATTAAGAAGCATGAGTCCGAATATCATTGCCTTGGATGAATTGGGGAATCCTGATGATGTTTTAACTCTTTTTCAGGTTCTTAACGCGGGGATCAGATTAGTGGTCACCGCCCATGGATATAGTCTTAAGTCTTTGAAAATGAGGCATGGGTTTAGTGAAATACTAAATGTAAATGCTTTTGAACGCTTTGTAGTTTTATCGGTGGACAAAGCTTTAAAATATCATACAACAATATTGGATGGTGATGGGAATGTCCTTGCTTTGGTTTCTGAAAACGACAGGAAGTCTATTGGTATTGGGGAGCTCGACAATGGCGGGGTTTGCTTTTTCCCGCAGATTAACAGAAAGGATAGAAAACATACGGCAGATACAAGCTTTTTTGATGGAACTGGAAAATGAAATTTTGTATATGAGCCGTCCTATTGGACAGGCTTTGTTGTCAATATCCACAAAAAAAGGGATGATGTCCTCGTTTTCAAAAAGAGTATTTGAAATACAAAGAAATAAAGAACTAACAATAAATAAAGCATGGGAAGAAATCCTGAGTGAATTTCGTGATCAATGGGTTTTACATCCAGAGGAATGGGAACTGTTGTTTTCCTTAGGAGAGGTTCTGGGAAAGACCGATAAAGCAGGTCAGAAATCTTATATCGAACTCGTGCGTGATAAATTTGGCTTACAAGAGAAAAAAGCTGAAAATGATAGGGTGCAAAAAGAAAAGCTGTATAAAAGTCTGGGTGTACTCGGAGGCTTAGCAACAGTACTTGTGCTTATATGAGGAGAAGTTTATGGACATTGATCTAATTTTCCGTATAGCGGCAATAGGTATATTAGTGGCTGTTTTAAATTCTTTGCTGACGAAATCGGGCAGGGACGAGCAAGCAATGATGACAACTCTTGCGGGTCTTGTTGTGGTTTTGTTGATGGTAGTTAAAGAAATAGCCAAATTGTTTGATACGATAAAAACATTGTTCAATTTTTGAACAAGTCTGGATGTGCGTTATACAGGCTACTGCTTGCAAAACAAAAGGGGTAATTATATGGATTTAATTCAGATTGGGGTGTTGGGAATAGTATCTGCTATTCTCATATTAATTATCAAAGGTAGCCGTCCCGAAATAGGTCTTCAAATATCTCTTGCATTCGGTGCAATCGTTATGGTTTCTTTGGTAGGAAAAATAAGAAGCATTATTGATTTGGTGGATTTATATATGACTAGAGCAGACATTAACGGGGTTTACATAAAATCACTTTTAAAAATAATCGGTATGGCTTATATAACCGAGTTTGCAGCTGAAAGCTGCCGGGATGTATCCCAAAACGCAATTGCCGCAAAAGTGGAGTTGGCGGGGAAAATACTTATAATGATAACTGCAATTCCAATTATAACATCGGTAATGAGTATTATTTTAAACATGCTATAGACAAGCAGACCACAACATTAAGGAAGTGTATTTGTAGGGAGGGTTGGGATGTTTTTCAACTTGGTTTATATACTTAGCTGCAAGTTAAAAAGTTTGACTGCAGGTGTTTTTATAATTGTTATTCTATTATGCTTCCCAGTGATATCATGGGCAGGAGAAGCCCCTGGTTTGGTTGAGGAGCTTATAGAGCCTCACTTAGAGAGCAATGAAATACGAAATCTCCAAAGAAATCTTGAAGGAAGCATGACAAAAGAAGCCAGAGATCTGATTCCCTATTATTCCGCAAACCAGCTTATGGAAGAGCTTGTGCGTGGGAACTTAAAAGATGATATGGGAGGTCTGCCACAAAGGATAATAAATTTACTTATAGGCGAGATAAAAGTGAATTTTGCCCTTGTTTTAAAATTAATTATTATCATCTTTTTGTCATCGTTTATAAAGAATCTTCAAGGCTCTTTTAAGGAGAGTACAGTAGGAGAACTGGCATATTTTTCTTGTTATGCAGCTGTTGTAACTATGCTTGCTTTGGGGTTTCAAAATGTCTTGGAATATGCAAGAGAGGTTTTAGGGATTGTTGATAAGATAACAAGCTTTGCCATACCTTCTATGATTGCACTTTTAATATCCAGTGGAAATTTTGTTTCAGGTAGCACGCTTCAGCCAATACTCCTTTTTGCTATTCAGGCTACGGTAAAAATTTTTAATAACGTATTCTTACCGCTTTGCTTTATGGCTGGAATACTTTACATTATCAGTGGTCTTTCGGAAAAAATAAAAGTATCGGGAATGGCCTCTTTTTTAAAGCAAATTGTTACTTGGGGACTTGGAGGAATCTTAACTTTATATGCTTCTGCGGTAGCACTACGTGGTTTTGCAGGTGCGGTTATAGACGGTGCAACAACCAAAACTGCAAAGGCAGCTATGAGCACATTTATTCCAGTAGCCGGTAAATACATGGCGGATGCCGCAGATACAATAATAAGCTGTGCTCTTGTTATAAAAAATACAGCAGGGATGGCAACCATGATAATAACTTTAGCAGCCTGTCTGACGCCAATTTTAAAAATCTTTACTATTTCTATGATGTATAGATTCGCTGCTGCCGTTATAGAGCCCGTTGCAGATGAACGCTTTTTTGATTGCATGAGCAGCGTATCGGATTGCATGAAGACCATATTAGGTGTTGTGGGAGCAGCCGTTTTTATGCTTTTGCTGTCAATTGCCGCTCTATTAGGGGCAGGAGGAGTAAGCGGCATGATGCAATAAGTGAACTCGTTCAGCAAAGCTGAACATC
>DAIPML010000179.1:0-7506 GCA_036768735.1 Clostridiales bacterium
TCTTAACAAATGCTTCAATTTCGCTGGTTCCAAGAGCTATGCCTGTGGGTGCATTCGGGTTAGCTAAAAATATGCCTTTTACATCCTTCGAAAAAGTGTCAAGAGGAATAGTAAAATCATTATTCAGGCACACCGTTTTATATTTTACTCCGAAAAGATCCGCATATATCGGGTAAAAGCTATAGGTTATATCCGGAAACGAGATGATCTCTCCACAATTAAAGAATGCGGGGAAGCAGAATGCTAGCACCTCATCGGAACCGTTCCCAACAAAAACTTCTTCTTTTTTTACCTTATAATAATTCGAAATAGCTAATTTAAGCTCCATTGCGTCCGGATCAGGGTACAACCGTATATTGCTGTTGTTTTCACTGTTAATTGCTTCATATACTTTTAATGATGGTGGATATGGGTTTTCATTGGTGTTAAGCTTTATATATTTTTTATCCCGAGGGTGTTCACCGGGAAAATATGGTGTAATACTATTTGTGACTTTGCTCCAGAACCTGCTCATTTGTATTCCTCCGCATTTATAATTTTAATAATTTCTATCATTTACCTGCTATCCTTAAAGCGAATACGAACCGAGTTTGCATGGGCTGTAAGACCTTCAGCCTCAGCAAATGTGGCTATATCCTGCCATACATTTTCAAGCGCCTCTTTTGAATAGGAGATTATACTTGACCTCTTCACGAAATCATCAACCGATAAAGGTGAATAAAACCTTGCTGTACCGTTGGTGGGAAGCACATGATTAGGACCTGCCATATAGTCCCCTAGGGGCTCCGGTGAATATTCACCCAGAAAAATCGCGCCTGCATTTTTAATATCTCCCACAAGAAGAAACGGATTTCTCACGCAGAGTTCCAAATGCTCGGGGGCAATTTTATTAGCAAGTTTAACCGCCTCATTTATGGAATCCACAAGAACCATAGCACCGTTATTATCCAAAGATTGCTGTATTATCTCTTTCCTTGGCAGCTTCGCAGTTTGTTTTTCTATTTCAATTAGAACCATTTTTAAAAGCTTCTGGCTTGTTGTAATCAGGATGGCAGAAGCAAGGATGTCGTGCTCTGCTTGTGATAAAAGATCGGCTGCCACATATTCCGGCTTTGCGGAATCATCGGCAATAATCAGCACTTCACTGGGACCTGCAATCATATCAATATCACATACACCATAAACCATTTTTTTAGCTGTTACTACAAAGATATTCCCAGGTCCTGTTATTTTGTCGACCTTAGGAATTGTTTCCGTGCCATAGGCCATTGCTGCTATGGCCTGTGCACCTCCTACCTGGAAAACCCTGTCCACACCCGCTACTAACGCGCAAGCCAAAATAGCGGGATTAGGCACTCCGTTCTTACCCGGTGGCGTAAGCATTATAATCTCTTTAACTCCGGCAATTTTGGCTGGAATAGCATTCATTAAAACAGAAGACGGAAGCGGCGCTGTGCCACCTGGAACGTAAATGCCCACTCTTTCCAACGGCGTCACCTTTTGACCAAGCAGGATACCATTTTCCTCGGTTGTGAACCATGATTTTTCTTTTTGATTTTCATGAAAAGAACGGATATTGCCGGCAGCTCTATTTATTGCTCTTGCGAGCGCCGGTTCTATGGACTCAAAAGCATTTTCAATCAGGCTTTTTTCTACCTCAGGATTTTGCAGCGAAACCCCGTCAAATTTTTTTGTAAGCTCAAAAAGCGCTTCATCGCCTCTTTGCCGGACTTCACTTATTATGGATTGCACCGCTTCGGTTATATTCTTTTGCTCCTCATTGTTTCTTTCTTTTAGCTTACTAACCAGTCTGCCTATACTTTCAGGCATATAATTGTATATTTTCATTTCACTATCTTCCTTTAATTTCTTATGCTCCATCTTAACCTTATACGATAATTATTTCCTCTCTAATTGGTATCGTACATTCTTTATTATATTATTAATGCGATTTCCTTCCATCTTCATGCTGACACGATTTACAACCATTCTTGCACTAATGTCGGCAAAGGTATCCAAGACAACAAGACCATTTTCTTTTAGCGTTTTCCCTGTCTCAACCAAATCAACAATAACTAAGGCTCTTGCTCTGTTAATCTGCAAACTTAGTTTGTATTCAACCCTCGCGACTTTATCCCGTTATTGCTTCACCGTGTTGGTGTACTAAAGTTATAGTCAATTATATATTTATATTCTTACCCTGTCAATAATTTTCTATTTTTTCGTTCATCCTTATATCCCCACTTGATTGAAAATGTAAGAAAAATAGTCTAATTTGGTTGACATCACATGGTTATACAGGTAAAATATAACTAGTGCAAATGTTAATGATTTAGTTAAATAAAATACAAAACCAAAGAGATTAAGAACGTTTCGTAAAACACAATTTTAGCTGAAGTTTAAGTTACAGACGCTCATTAGAAAAAGCAGGTAATATAGCAAAAACGTACTGATATGCTTTTTTGAAAATTTAAAATACAATCCTAAGCGTTATGTATGACATATGAGACTCCTATATAATATTTGTGTACTATTTTGAAGCAATGCATCATAATATTCATTGTTTATCTATTTGTTAGGAGGAAATATGCAGCAGCCGAATAAAACGATATCAAACAAGAGATATACCAAGTTACCTTCATTGCTTTTACGGATCAATCTTATTAAAGAATCCAAATATTTGGGGTAATATCTATATCAGTAAGCATAAAAAAATAATAAAGGCATTTATGATAATAAGTATCTGTGACATTAGGGAATTGCGAAACTAAAAAACCAAAAATTGTGGATAAACTTTTTTTCAACGAAGTAATGCGGGTTTCAGGGTAATAGAATAAAATTGAGGCTGATTATATAAAAACTTATCCACAGTTATAAAAATCCGCTAACGATGTTTTGGCTTTATGTTGAGGAAAAAGTTGAAATTATTTTTCGCAAAGCAAGTAAAATTAGGGACTATAGACTTTCGCAATTAACTATTTGTGACATCAAGGAAAGGAGGCATGCAAATTAAATGTGCATCTGTAACACCAAATAAAACTAATAAAGCTGTCTAATGTTCTATAATACTTGCATATACGTATACTTTATATAGTTTGTAGCTTTTTGATGAGTGAATGTAAAAGAACTCATATAAATTCCAGCAAAGAAACGAACTATAGGCAACATAATCATTACGGCATTCTGCAATATTTTATGGAACTTTGTTTAAGGAAAACCTCCCGCAGTTACCTAGCAAATAGAAACAATAAAGGTTAAGGAGATTAGTTTATTATGAAATTATGCAAAAAATTTTTATCTATTTTACTAATATTAACACTAATTCTTATGCTCAATTCACCTTCATTAGCAGAAAAAACATATCTGCCAGAGTTCCTCTCCAATGCTGATTTGATTAACAGCATAAGCAATATATCCAAGGACATTTATAAACAGTATCCGGAGTTAGAGTCAATTAATAAAAAAACAATAGACCTTCTACAAAGAGGTGTTTCACCTAATGAAATCCAAAATATTCTGCCTGAAAAGGACATTGCATCCCTAAATAATATATATAAAGAGATTGATAACTCAGTTATATCTTCAACTTCGGAGCTAGAAGAAAATATTCGTAAATTCCTAAATGAAAAAGGATACCCAGAAACATATATTAAAGATCTAGAAAGTGATGTTGAAGAGTATCAAAAACACTATAAAATGTTTGGTACTTTCCCTGAGAATGAATCGAAAAAAGCAGAGGTAATGTCGACAACATATGATCCGGTACTATTATCTATGGGTTATACTGTTACAACAGCAGTTTTGACTCAACAACTTGCCACTTTGGGCACAATATGTGCGACAGCTTTCCCATATATTGCATTGATCGCTTTATTGGCTGGTGTAACAATTCTTGTAGCTGTTATAATTTATGATTATTGTGAAAACTATTCAGATATTAATGACCAAATAATAGATTGGTATGGTACAAGTGCTGAATCAAGGGTACTCAATGCCTCGTCGAGTACAAGAGATCTTGTCCTTTACAGAACACTTTACGGAATAAAGTATTGGGAGGCTTATTTAGTCAACTTTGCAGGTCTAGGCGGTTTGGCGGTGGGTAGTCCATTATCTCAAGGAGCAGCAGTTTCAAGACTACGCTGTAATAGCATGCACTTAAATACGTATGCCGTTCTTTATACGGATGCATTTGAAGCTGCAGCTGTTGCAGGAGGGAATACGCCTTATTATAATTCCGCTCATACTTCCGATGGAAAAATACTCAATAAACCACACTACCACCCTGTTAGACCAAACAACCAAAGATGCGACTCGCATAGCTTTTTTGGATTATAAAATTAATTTTTTCAAAGCAAATCAGCAGCTGGTTGTTGATTTGCTTTGATTCAAACTGTATATTTGAACTATACATTCAGACTATATAATTGGAGGGATATTAATGAGCTTTATTTCATACTTTGTTTCAAAAAAACCCTTGCCAGAGAGCACAATAAAGAAAGCACACGATATGCATTTCAGTCTTGATAATATAACTATGTTTGTAAAAGATGCTCCAACAAGCAATTATAAATATTATTGCTTTGACCCAGCTTCAATTTATATAACATCAACTAAATTTAGTTTTATTAGGGAGAACCCATACGATTGGCGTGGATTAACTCTTGACGCTTTCTACGAGTGGATCTGCGAAGAATTTAAGCAAACGGGTAATTTTGGATACATTCAATTCTTTGAGGATAATACAAAAATTGTATACGGCCACTATGAGCAGTATTTCAAAAAATGCAAACAAAAGGATATAAAGCTTTCGATGTTTTTAGAAGCCTTGCCAAACACTAATGCTCTTGAAGACGATACATTTTATAGAGTAATTGTTGATTAATAACAAGGCTTGAATGTAAAGCTTTTAGAAATATTCTTTCTTAATGACTGCTTTTGCAAATCTATAGGTAATGTGAATTAAATCAAGTATTTCCGAACGCACTCTAAGGGTAGCTTGGTGATACAATGCCGTCCAAAAAATGACTTTGACTTATACTCTTAAAAATTTCTTTTTTCTAATTGGTATCGTACATTCTTTATTATATTATTAATGCGATTCCCTTCCATCTTCATGCTGACACGATTTACAACCATTCTTGCACTAATGTCTGCAAATGTATCCAAGACAACAAGACCATTTTCTTTTAGCGTTTTCCCTGTCTCAACCAAATCAACAATAACCTCTGAAAGTCCGACGAGAGGTGCTAATTCAACGGAACCGTTCAGCTTAATAATCTCCACCGACTCGCGGCGTCTATGCCTGAAATATTCCTTTGCTATTTCCGGGTATTTTGTTGCAACCCTTGATATTGTAAGGTTATCCATGCTGCCTTCAAGTTCTTTTGGTCCTGCGACACACATCTTACATTCGGCAAAACCCAAGTTAAGAACTTCGTACAAATCCCGCCCTTCCTCTAAAAGGGTGTCTTTACCCACTATCCCTATGTCAGCTGCGCCATACTCTACGTATGTAGGTACATCAGCGGGTTTGGCAAGAAAAAAGCGTATTCTGTTTTTTTCATCCGTTAGAATAAGCTTGCGGGTTTTTTCCTTTAACTCTGTGCAGTCTATACCTGCTCCTTCTAACAAATCTATTGATAACTCGGTTAATCGCCCTTTTGCAAGAGCTATTGTTAAATATCTCATTTTTATCTCCACCTTTATTAATGTTACTTTATACATTTTAATAAATGTTACTTTATATCTCACCATCGCACAATTAGCGTAAGCTTTCACCGTTTTTTTGCTATACATGTTAAATTATAAATGCACCATATATATATCGAATTGATGCAAGCGCAATTTGTTTCAGTATAGCCTTTAACAGGGTACATGTGCATAAATAATTTAAAATGACTAAAACTTTTAGTCAGTAATTCTTTGTCAATCTTTATTGTTAGAATCTACAAAAGATAAAGAATACTGAACTAACGACATAATCATTTAATATAAAAAATAAATAATTGACAACTACCGCCAAAAGCAATTAACCTCTTTTCCAACAATATGGTTATCACCCAGAAAGTCACAAAGTGACTTTCTGGGTGATAACCATATTGTGATTGCATCAGGTTGCAGCTCGCTGCAACCTGATGCAACTTCCTGCAGCTAAACCTGCAGGAAAAAGTCGTTTCACGACTTTCTGGGGAGCAATCATAATATTTTCAATTTATATGAGATCAATAGTTTCTATTTCAGTATCATTTTCCACTATTATTATTTTATCCATTGCTTTTTGCACGGCATAAGCTATCGCTTTTTTAATATCCATACCACTTATGGACAGCTCGGCCACAATACCATTTTTCTTTAATTCGCTTAATATCTCATATGCTTTTCTTCTACTCTTTTCAGCATACAGAATATATACGCCGCCACCCGGCTTGCAAGGCAGCTTCTTCTGCCTTTCCAGTGCTGTAAGGATCATATTTATGCCCAAAGAAAAACCTGTAGCAGGAATGTCGCGACCAAACTTTTTTACAAGGTTATCATATCTTCCTCCACTAAGCAAAGGAAAGCCTATATCATAGGTAAATCCCCTGAAAACAATGCCTGTATAGTAATTCATACTTTGAACCATACCAAGATCAATTGATACATGCTCTCCATAGCCCCAATCCTCTAAAATTGCCAACACATTTTTAAGGTATTTCAACGCATTCGAAGCTTTTCCGCTCACATTCTTTTTCTCAAGCTCGTCTATAAGCTCTGCGGAACCGAAATATCGAGGCAAATTTAAAATAAGCTCTTTAAGCTCTTCCGGTATCGAATGGCTGTTTACCAACTGCTCCACTCCAACAAAATCCTTTGTGTCAATTAATTCTCTGATCTCTTCGGCTTCCTGCTCCGACAAACCGGATTGCTCCATTAGACCTTTGAAAAAATCCACCTGTCCAATATCAATCTGAAACTCGTCAATCCCGGCAAGCTTAAGTGACTGAACCGCAAGAGCAATTAATTCAGCATCCGCTTCTGGACTTTTAATACCTAATATTTCAACTCCAGCTTGAGTATATTCCTTTTGCTTACCGCCGCCTAACTCATTATAAGAAAAGGTATTTCCTATATAGCAGCATTTAACAGGCCAAAGGTTGTCTTTTAGCTTTGTTGCAGCAACACGGGCAACCGGAATAGTCATATCAGGCTTTAAAACCAAAATCCTGCCCTGCTGATCCGTAAACTTAAACATGTCCTCCTGGGGAATCAAGCTTTGATCACCGGAAAAAACATCATAAAACTCTACAGTAGGAGTTTCTATTTCGTTATAGCCTGATTGCAAAAATAGCTTTCTAATGCTATTTTCCAGATCTCTTTTTACATAGCAACGCTCAAAAAGAATATCCTGCATTCCCTCCGGTGTGTATATATTCCATTTCTTCATAGCTTCACCCCGTTATTGCTTTATCGTGTTAGTGTGTTAAAGTTAGATTTTATTATATACATATATTTTAAGTATGTCAATGT
>DAIPML010000180.1:0-7453 GCA_036768735.1 Clostridiales bacterium
ATAAAACATCAAGGTAGCGTTCGGCTTCTTTTGTGAGTTCTGCCTTGCTACCACCCTGAATGAAGTCCTGGAGCTCAGAAAAATAACTTCGTTTAAAATCCGCCATAGATTATATCATTTTTAGCGTTCTCGAAATCTATATCAGAGCGAAGTTTATCGAGCCTTTGCGCTTGTATGGCATTGCTTCCGGACTTCTTTATCATATCAGCACCTTCCTTAGCCTGGCCAACCAATTGCCCACGATCATAATGATATTTAAGCTTGCTGTCTATCATCATGAAATAGAACATGAATTCGTGCTTATCAATGTTGTAATACATTGCAATTTGCTCAGGTTTGTAACCTACATAAGCAAATTGATCATATTCTTCCCAGTTAATCTTTTCTATCCATTCCGGAGCGGAATTGTCATCCCAGGTTGCTTGTTTAATTATATCTGAGCTCATCATAGTTTAATTTAATAGTCGGTCCACTTCAGCCAGTTCAATCTTCTTTTCTTCAAGTCTGCGATTGCGTTCTTCCAAAAGATGTGGTTTATCACCTTTGTTTATTTCGCTTTCTATACGCCAAACGTTATGTTGCAACTGCCTTTGTTTTAACACCAAATCTTTAATAGATAGGTTGTGAAGCTCTTTTATTTTGCGATAATGAGAGAAAACAGGATGTTTCCCCAGGAGCGAATTATGTTTTTTAAAGTAGGTAAGCTCAACGTAAATCATCCTGTTTTCATGGTAGTTATCGAGCAACTTTGCTGCAGTATCGGCGCATTCATCTGCCGTGGTGCAGTCAAAAAGTTTTTCGTGAAGATCTCGATATGCATAGAAAGAAGAAAATTTATCAGTTATCAGTGCTTTCAACTCAATTGGGCATGTTGGTGATGAGAGAAATGGAAATTCCTCTCTGAAGCTTTTTCCCTTTCGTGTCTGCCCCTTTGCCTTTGATTTTCTTTCACTATAGTTTAAATTGGCTATTTCTGCGAGTTTACTCACAATTTTTGATTTGTTCTTATGGGGGTTGATTTTCATCAACCGAATAAAGATCTTATCTGAACAGTACTTCTCAAGTAAATTTATACCGGAGAATGGATCCTGATCGTTATCTAACCAATTCTGAATTTCTTCTTTCATAGCACCATCAAATTAATCTACTCTATCTGCAAAGTATTTGGTTACTGCAGTAGTAGATTTTTCGGAAACCCAAAACCAACGTTTATACTCCAAACATGAGTTGAGAGTTTTGTGTGATGGATTTTCACTCACTATTGGTAGAGTGAAAGTATCTTCCCCCCAAAACATTACAATTGGTAGTTTGTCTGCATGAAATTTATTAACGTATGCAGGAACAAAATCTTTATCTTCAATCTCAGGCATTTCTTCAAGGAGTTCAACAATCTTGCTGCGCTCAAGCAGTACCGGTGCATGAACAGAATAATTCCATTTCCCATTTGATAGTGTTGCATATATAGCCTCCACGTCTGCTCTGGTGAAATTGTTTACCGGGATGATTCCATCCATTAGAATGATTTCTTCATTTTCCCATGTAGAAATGAAATTCACAATTTTTTCAACCAACGATTCTTCACCATTTAGGTTGATGCTTGTTGGTATTGCAGAAAGTTCGCCCTGGTAATGTTTTACTATTTTATCAGCTGCTAACCTATGCAATTTGTCATTACCCATAATAAGTAGAACAATTGGCTTACTGTTTACTTCTTCATCTTCCAGTACTTTCACTTCACTTTCCGAAATCTGAAGTTCCTTTTCCGCGATTATTTCAGCAGGTTTTGAAATCGCTTCCTTTTTTGGTGCACTTTTTTTTGTTGTCATAAGTTCTATAATTTAATTATAATTAATGCTATACAAAGATGCAATTGCAACTACTGTTTTAAAAGGACAAAAAAAAACCGCCAGGCATAACCGAGCGGCTTTACACAACACAAAGCAAGTATTAAGAGATTAAACTCCGGGATTTTCAACTACCGGTAATCCTAACGCTGCATTAATATCAGGATCATCAGTTTCAGGTAGCAAAGATTTAGAAATGTGTCCTAAAACACTTCCAATCATTTCCGAAACAAGCTGTACGGTATGATTTTTACCTTCATTATTGTCCTGAGAATTTGCAGTCATAACAAGTGGAACACATGGCGTGCCAGCTATGCGGGCATCATCACCGTCGCATGGTATCACAATTGCACCCAAATCACGATTGATATTGTTCTCAAGAAACGCATCAAAATCTTCGTCAGTGCCTGGGTGAGTGAAATCTACATGCTGAAGAAAACCTGCCTGGCGTGCTTCACCACTACTTTCCTGATAAGGATTAATAGTGCTTGCTGAAGCGTACACGCCTATAGGTTTTTTCCCTTCCTTGAATGTGAAGTCGGTCACGCGAACATTTTTCAGATCGCGCTTATATACTGCCACATCATCCCAATCAAAAATCATAACAAATTTCTTCTTGGGAGTTGGCCGACCTTGATTCGCATCCTTTCGGGGTACTGAAACAAATGTATAAGGCATTTTATTTAATTTTTATATTGTTCAACATTAATAAAATATAGCCGGGGGAGTTATCCCCCGACTTTATTGGTTATACACCACCTTCAGGCTCTTCAACAGGAGGCAGGTATGCAAACAGAGCTTCCTGAATTGCAAATCCGCAACCTTTACGGAACTCGATGAATACTTTCACATCGTAGTTAAGTACCTGCAGGTAGATCTTAACTTCGTTATGATTTTTGCTCATTGTGTGCTTGAAGTTCTCTTTTGGAGTAAGCACAAATGCACCGGTGCCAATCATTCCATCCATTGGCTGGAAGTAGAAGTTTGTGAAGTCCAAACGGTTTTCATTCACATCCTGATTTTTGGTAGTCGGGAACTTGTCGCGATAAGCCAAGTTATACAAGCGTACCAGGTCAGGGTCGATATATATCGGCAAACGTTTGTTGCGATATTTGGGAGCAATTGAAGAAACAATACCTTCAATAGACTCAAGAATGTTCTCACGAGAAAGAGCAACACCGTCAAGCAACCAAGTTACTTTGTTTCCAACATCAGCTTTCAACTTAGTAAGCTGAGTTACATATCCGTCCATAGATGCAAGAACATGCCCTTCAGAAGCTGCAGTTCCATCGCCAGCAGGCGTAAATTCAACAAATTCACCCTTTGCCATTGCCACCTGAAGATCTTCGGCCAATTTTGGCAGGATCAGTTCGTCAACGATGTATTTCACAATTGGCATCTGATCAGGTGTCAGATTTTCATCATACATGTAACCCAAATACTGATCAATTATATCAGCAGGTTTAATTGGCTGGTTCACTTTCAAGAAGAAATTCTTAATAGTGATAGGTGAGAAAGTTACTTTACCGGAAGGTGTCCAGTAGGGAGTGAATTGCTGAAGTACAGAATCGATGTCAGCCTGAGCCGCACGCCATTCAGTTTTATCAGTTACGATAGTGGTCATGAATTGAGTGTCTGTCAGATCACCCATGAGAGAGCGCATGATATCCACTTTTCCACCGGCTACATACTTACCAAACTCAGTTTGAAGTTCGGCTGTATCAATTGTTGTGTCGGTTGAATACATTGCACCAACATCACCACGAAAATACGCGTCAACGTATTTATTGTGAGCATACCCCATATTGGGCTTGAATTCTCTTTTTACGCCCATATTACCTACAGGAATTTCTTTTGGTTTGTCTGTTTCTTCTGTTTTAGAAAGTAATTCAACTTTCTTTTCAAGTTCTGCCTTTTCAGCGGCAGTTTCCTTTTTGCTGCTTAAAGCGGCATCGAGATCCGTTTTCATTTTGTCGAGCTGACTTCTCAGCGCGATCACATCTTCAGACTCAGCATCAATTTTAACACCGGCCTTTTCGGCTTCTGCCAATTCAGTTTCGAATTTGGTGACAAATTTGTCGCCCCATTCTTCTGTCAGCTTAGCCTTCATATCATCAGTTAAGAATGAACTACCTTCCTTATTTACAGGAAGCTGGCTCATTCCTAATTTTGATAGAACTAATGCAAGAATTTGTTTAAACATTTCAATAAAATTTAGGAGTTCGTATATTTATTAATTAAGCTACTCTCACGTAATTTGCGTGCCCTGGCAATTGAGAAATCAAGATCACCTATAGCGTGTATCATTCCATTTTTAAGTGCAGCATCTGCATAAAATGTTTTTCCGGAAAGGATCCCTTCAACCTTAGTGTCAAGTCCTGGCATATTTTCAGTAACTGCTTTCTGAAATCTAACTGCGAGCGGATCCAGCATTTCCTCTTTGATCATGTCATATTTACCCTGAATTGCAAGCTCAAGAGGTTGGTTCTTATGCTCACTTAGGTTTGAATATATACGATGTTCTTTAATTCCTTCCTTTTCGTAGTATTTATGATAATCTCGGAATGACATCATCACACCAATTGAGCCGAATTCTGCACTAATATCATTGTCGGCATGAATTTCATTGCAATAGGTAGCAACAAAGTAGGCAGCACTGGCACACAGGTCACATGATGCTACTACCGGTTTGCCTTTTTCACGTGCAAGCTGTATAACATCAACCAATGGAGCAATGGAGTCAATTGCCCCACCGCCTGAATCAATTCGTAAAACTATGCTGGTAATTCTGTCGTGTTCAACTGCCTTTCGGATAGAAGCTGCAATTTCTGTAGTGCCGTAATGACTTAATGAGCCTTGCTTTAACATGATACCTTCAATCAAGAAAACTGCCGTAGTGTCGTATGGAATTCCTTCCGGTATATCTTGAGCCACTGGAATGGCACCGTTAGTAGATATTATTGAATAAGAAAAAGGTTTATTGTCCGACAAAATTGAAGTCTCACCAGCGAAACCTCTCTTGAGGATCTTATCAATTATTTCGCTTGTTTCAATATCAACTCTGTGGTCGATAAACCATTTTCCACGAAGTAAGGTAGTTATTAAATAATTCGATTTCATTGTAAAAGCTTTTATACTGCAATTTTACAATGAAATCGGTGCATTCAAAAGGACTGCATTATTTTAGCCTTTTCGGCAGATGTGCGTTTTGAATACAAATTTGTTCCTGGTAAAACACCCGCATTTTCTTGTGATAATACAACAGGATTTTCAGTATTACCTACAACCCTATTTTCACCATTAGTATACACTATTAGTAAAAGAACAGGTTTTGAAACAATATCGTTAAGCTGTTTATCAATTTCTGCACTTTTACCCAAAATGCGAATATTGATTTCCTGATTAATCATTTCTCCTTTTATAGGCTCCTCTTCTTTGAGTTCAGCACTCAAAAAATCAAGTGGCTCCCAACTTGTAGTTACTTGCACCCAATCCTGCCCCGGTACATCTATCATCGAACATTCACTTGCAGGGCTGTAATATATTTTACAGATGCTGTTTCTTAAATCTTGGTTGCTACGCTTCATATCAGTGAAATTGTTAATTGATTTGTTTGATTTTATTCACATTTCAGTGAAATTATTTTTAACTCATTGAATTATAGATGCTTCTATCGATTTTGCGATTGATTCTCTAAAACGGTAACGATTTCTGTAATCTAATTTCTTCACCTGATCGAAATTCAATTGATTATTCTTAATGTTGTAAGCCTGAAGGAACCCATTTATAATGTCCACCTGCTTAAATTTCTTTTCATATCCGATAGAGAAGTAATCTTTAATTCTCCTTTGAAATTCTGCCTCTATGTAGTTGATAATTTGTACGTGCTTCCATGTAGTAACATGAATGAAGTTGTATTTAAGGATGTAGGCACTATTTGACTTGAGTGGGATGATCATCTTCACCGGAAACATATACTCTTTTTCCTTAACCGGTTTGTCGGATACTGACCACATAGTGTTAATGTAACGCCCTATGTCGTGCCTTTCTGTTAGCAGTATTGCGCCATCTTCAGTGCTGTTAAATTCATGCAGCATGAAGTCGTGCAAAATTGGTTTTAGGTTGATTGTAATGTATGGTCTATTGTCGTTCATAAGTAGTGAAAAAAAATAATATTCTCGTAATTTTAATTTACTTACTACATACTACAAGATGTATATCTAATTGAAATATAGGCATTTGTATTGAAGTATGCAAGCAAACACCTAAAAAATTGTAGTAACTTTGTAGTAACTTGTTTAAACAGCCTACTACACAGCAAACATAATACTGTAATAGATTTGAAAGTGGTTGTAGTAAGTAGTGAGCTTTTTTTGTAAATAAAATATTTACGTGCATAAAAAAATATATATTATTATAACTATCTAATAATAAGTATATTATACATATAATACATGCATCACCCATCATCATACCCATAATCATTAAAAATTAAATTTAACTCTATACTTATACTCAGGGTAATTCTTTTTTGGTCCGCGCTTAGATTCTTTTTTAAATCCTAAAGAACTTAATGCTTTACCTACTGTCTGAGGTGTAACTCTCATTCGATCGGCCGACAGAATCTTTCTTTCCTTCCTTAACCGGTGTACAATATCGCTTGCTGTAAGCCATTCGGCTTCTTCGTCTTCTTCATCATCAGGAGGGAGTATATAAAGCTTCACATACTTCTCTTCGTCTGTCTGGATAAGGTATCTTTGATTGTACTCCTGCAGCTCCTGAATGTATTCATCGCTGTAGAATGGATCAAACTCTGAGTTTTCGTACAACATCAATGCTTCAGCCCACATTTGATCAACTTTAACTCGCTGAGAGTAGCGTTTATCAATCTTCTCGACCTCTATTGTGCCGTATCGGCTAGTACCGTGATTTTGCGTCAGGAAACCGCCCATTTCTGCTGTACGGTTAGCTGTGAACATTGGCACTGCAACCCTGTTACGTTCCGTTGGAAACTCATCGTTACGTCTTTGCACCAAGATCATTTGCGAGCGTGTATACTTTTTAAATTCTTCTATCCTGGCCGTACCTTTATTAATACCTACCAGATCATCAAAGCAAACTATCAGATAGCGTGTGAAAACATCGGATAATGAAAATCTACTGTCATTCTCAGGCTGAACATAGTATCCCTCGAGCGATTCAGGCAGAAAGAAGCGGGTTAAAAATGTTTTTCCGATATATTCCTCCATTGATATAAAACCGAGTGCTACAGCGTTAGGAATTCCATCCTTCCACTGGGCCACGCTTGCAACCATCCATTTACGAATAAGGAAATTCATACGTTCACGATAATAGTCAGGCTCTTTATCAAATGATCTCGGAGTTATATGGTTACAAAGCTTGTCTATGTGACTCTCACCTTTATACGTCCCTCTTATCTTATCAAAATAATTAAGTATAGGATTCTCCTGGTCAAAATAATTCTGATCTCTAAGCATGATGCGAAGATCTGTTCTTGAAATTGATTTTCCAATACCTTTAAGATATAGGTACAAAGTGTCCATTGTTGGTTGGTACCGGTATCTGCTTTTATCTTTACTTTCAATGCT
>DAIPML010000181.1:0-3268 GCA_036768735.1 Clostridiales bacterium
TAATGGGATTTCTGTTTTCTATTTAAGCATATAGCTATTATTTAATATTTGGGTATTATATAAAAACAAAACGTCCTGCTCATTGAATTCTATATATTCTTCCAAATGGTTTGAAGCAATATATCGCAGATCTACAAGGGTTATTCTGCTGTATCCCGAAAGCAGCAATGGTGCAATACTGCTTCCAAACGAATCACGAAACAGGAGCAGCTCTTTTCCTGATTGGCAAGCAGAGTTGCTAATTGTAATTAACGGTACCGCTCCCGAAAGAAAAACATCATATGGGTCTATGCCTTGAAACTTGTCCGGCGAATACACCTTACCACTATTTTTTGAGCTGTAATCATACACCTCAGCGCTCTCTATAATTTTATTAGTGAGATAAATCAGGCTGTCTGGTTCAACGTTAATAGCTGCTTGCCTGAAATATGAGCCGTAGAACGGATATAACACCATTTCTGTATAGTCCATTTCTGAAGCAGTTTCCTGACTACCCATTTCATCTAAAAGCTTGTTAGCTACGTCAAGAAGCTTCTCTTGGCGCCAGTGTATGTCGGTTCGGTAATAATCCTCTATATTAAGGCAGTTAAATATATCAATATACTTCATATCAATAAGGTCATCAGATATATTTTCAACCATTTTGTCGTAATCCATCGCAAGATAACCATTTTGCGATGCAACAAAATAATTCTTGTCAGGAATAATACTGTAATAAACATTCATACCATTAAAATATTTGCGATAAATATCATTTAACTTATTAGCGGCATTAAGAACTGACTTTTCATTAAGAGGAAACTCCAGCTTGTTAATATTGTTCTGGTTTACAACATAGATCCCGTTATTGTCCTTTTGAAAAAGCACATAATAACGGGTATAGGCATTTAAGCTTCTAAAAGAATCCCGCAATACAAACTGGTCAAGGATATATTTTTCAAGCTCCTGAAAATAATCACCGTCAATGAGTTTTTCCATCGTAAAGGAAGGAAGCTGTTTGAGTTTTCTTCTTTCACTTAAAGAAAACTCAGCATCCTTTATAATAATATTAGCAAAGCTAAATCCTATTATAATGCCAATAAAGCAAATCGCAACAATGATATTTTTTATATCCTTATTCAAAAGTGGATCCACCTTTCCGCTAAAAACGAAAATATAAAAACGGATTAAATGAACCATCGATCAAAAAAGCTGTAACCACCAGCATTAATAACACATGAACTAATGGCTCAATAGTGTTTAAAAGCCTTTCGCATTTTTTGTTGGTTTTTAGTTTATTTACTGCCCTCGTGAAGAGTGGTGTAGCAGAAATAGCCGAAATCACAAGGACAACCATATAGCTTCTTAAGTAATAGGTTGTTTCTTTATTTATGAAAGGAATGCCTGATATTCCTACCATTCCTTTCAGGTTTTCAACCACCTTGCCCATTCCGTCAGCATTAAAAAATACAAAGCTAATAGTTAAAAAACACAGCACATATAAATGCCGTATGAGCGCAGGCACTTTTTCAATTACACTCATAAAGAGTTTCTCCACCGTCAGAAGGACAGCAAAATATAGTCCCCAAAATATGAAATTCCATTGAGCGCCATGCCAAAATCCTGTTAAAAACCACACAACGATAATATTCCTGATCCATTTTATTTTACCCACACGGCTTCCGCCCATGGGAATATACACATAATCACGAAACCAAGTGCCAAGAGATATATGCCACCTTCTCCAAAATTCTGATATACTTGTTGAAATATATGGGTAGTTAAAGTTCTCTAAAAATTTAAAACCAAAAATCCGTCCCAACCCAATGGCCATATCACTATAACCCGAAAAATCAAAATAAACCTGAAGCATAAACGCAAAAGCCAGAATCCAGTACATCAGAACAGTTTTTTGGTTGCTCTCAGACAATAGCCTGCCAAGCTCCCCTAGAGTGTTTGCTAAAATTATCTTTTTAGATAAACCTATTATAAACCGATTAATTCCGTAGGCACAGTTTTTCCATGAATGAGTACGGCAATTCAGCTCAGCTTCCACTGTTGTATACCGCACTATAGGACCTGCAATAAGCTGCGGAAACAAAGAAACATAAGTGGAAAAATCCAAAAAACTCCTTTGAACCTGCGCAGTACCGCGGTACACATCAATTGTATATGAAAGGATCTGAAAGGTGTAAAAACTTATTCCCAAGGGTAAGGTCAGTCTCAGCAGGCTTGTATCTTTGCCAAATAACCAGTTTACATTTTCAATAATGAAATCCGCATACTTAAAGTAAAGAAGCACCCCTATTGCGATAACTATCGAAGAAATAAGGGGGATTCTTCTGTATTTCTTCCAGTTCTTTGCTTTCTCTATCCATAGTCCGTGAAGATATCCTGAGAGAGAGGATAACACCATCAAAGCAGAGTAAACGGGTTCCCCATAAAAGTAGAAAAAAAGGCTTGCCACTAAAAGGACGAAATTTTTCTGCTTATGGGGAACCAAAAAATATAGTATTAAAACAACAGGCAGAAAATAATAAATAAAGCTTATGCTTGAAAATAGCATGATTACTCTTTCAATGCAAGGAATGCATCGTGCAGGGCTTTACCTTCATTATCACTTAAAATGACAATGATAACATCATCGATATTATCCACAATAACATTCTCCGGGTCAATACCCACGCATATCCACTTCATAGGGTTAACATTTTCTTTTATTTCGTTTTTAATTGCCTCTACATCTGCACCTTCTTTGACACGAACAAGGTCTAGCTCATACGCGGATGGCATCATAATGGGTTCTGACGCAATTGCTTCTTCAAACTCTATACCTGCCTTGCCAAGGTAATACTCGCATCTTTCTGCGGTTATTACGGTTGTTTGAAGACCGTCCATAATATATTCTTTGAAGCTGTCACTTAATTCAGCCGTTTCATATATTTCACCCAATATATCTTCAAGGCTTCCTGTAAGGGCGTTTGGTTGATCATTGCCTGCAGGATTAGATTGGCAGGCTGCAAAAGATAGTATTAATGCGAGTGTCAGAAAGATTAAAAATAGTTTTTTCATAGTTGGTCTCCTTTAATTGTTTTTTGTTTTGTTAATCTTATAGACACATTAGACTCCAAAAATGTTTCATGTTACACCTTGAAAAAATTTCATGCAACATAAAATATGTGCTTTTCTCATGCAGTTATGCATATTATTCAGCTAATGAAATAGTTTAGTTTAGTGTAGTGTAGTGTAGTGTAGTGTAGTGTAGTGTAGTGTAGTGTAGTGTAGTGTA
>DAIPML010000181.1:3368-7370 GCA_036768735.1 Clostridiales bacterium
GTGTAGTGTAGTGTAGTGTAGTGTAGTGTAGTGTAGTGTAGTGTAGTGTAGTGTAGTGTAAAATAAAGCAATGTAGTCAAATCAAGCGAAGGTAAAGGTAAAGGTAAAGGTAAAGGTAAGCGAATCTCAATAAAGCATATCTTTTAAAAAGAATGGCGTATACATTGAGAAAAACAATTTTTTGAAATGTTAAAAATCATTCATCCCCCACCTACACGTTCACTTTAGTGAATAAGGTAGTTTAGATGTGGGGGTCTTCTGATTTATCATTGTTAATATTATGTTACCTGGATTTTTCCAATTTGTTGTGCTTTACAGGTTTTAAAATAACATTACGTATATAGAGTGCGGCAACCATTATTAGAACTCCGGATATGGCAAATATTATCTGGAATTGAGTCATTTCCATCCCAAACATGTCCGCACGGTATTTATCCATTGCTCCTACAATCCATGATGCAAGCATAGAGGATAAAAAGCCAACAAGACCGCTTATTGCGGCATTAAATCCAAGATAAACTGTCCGACCCTCATCCGGGGTATATTCATACGGAATATTAAGCAGTGAAATATTAACCCCACCCCACGATATTCCACTTAATATGTGCAGGGTAATAACAATTGCCCCGGTTAATGCAATGCCATTACCTGCAAAGAACCATAAAAAGTGTGTAAGCCCAAGCAAGGCTATAGATAACATTGCAGAATATGTAAAGGATTTTTTATCGGCAATTCTACCCCACATTCGAACCGCTGTAACATAGCTGACTGCATTGACACAGCCGCATATTGTAATAAATGTGTAGCTGAGTCTCAGCTGCGATACCATGTAAACAGAAAAAAACGGTGATGAAAAATTAACCGACAAACCCCAAATTAAAAACAAAAAAATTATTTTCTTAAAGCGGGGCTCTTTAAAGGGCATGACAAACATTTTTTTTAAACTTAATTTTTGTGAAGATGGCAGAGGTGGTTCCTTCATTTT
Source organism: Clostridiales bacterium (assembly GCA_036768735.1). Classification (GTDB taxonomy): domain Bacteria; phylum Bacillota; class Clostridia; order DSM-8532; family DSM-8532; genus JAAYGP01. The sequence goes on from DAIPML010000181.1 coordinate 4,354, forward strand.
TAAAAATGAAATAAGATTCATAATCATCGCCATAAAGGCTATTCCATACATCACAATGTACCCGCCATAGGCGTTGCCCGTCATTTCAAAATGGTCAACAACTCTTCCCATCATAATATTCATAACACTGGATATAAAAATCAAATATATCTCTCTGGTGCTAAAATACTTTCCCCTCATTCCTTGGGGTACAAGGCTTATAATAAGAGTTGTGGAAGCAGGAGCTACAATATTTAAGAGCAAGTACGACAGCAAGTACATAGCCGCTACCAAATAAAGACGTTCTGTCATCGGAAGCGGCAATAATGGAATAAACACCATCAAAACGAGCAGTAGCCTATGCAATGTATTCAAGCATGTTACCAGGGGTTTTCGTCTGTTCAGCTTTTCTAAAAAAATGGGAGAGATAAATTGTATAACCCCTGCTAAAACCGGAATTGCAGCAATTTGCCCGCACAGCTTGTCCTCTGCTCCCATGTACTTAAGAAATCCGGTCAGGAAAGCACCTGTTGTAAAACCAAAAATAATTCGAGCTGAAATACCCTCAAGCACAGCCATAAGACGGCTTTTTTCATAATCCGTAATCGAAAGCGCCCCGTTTTCCCGACCGATTTCTTTATTCTCTTGTTCCATGATTGTCACCTTTTAATGTCCTTTTATACTCGCTAATTTAGAGTCTTAACTAACACCTCAACCGTTTTGAGGTGTTAAGTATTGGTTAAATGTTTACATTGGTAATTTACTAATTGGTTCATTGTTAAATGGTTAAATTGTTAAATTGGTAAATGATTGAATGGTTGAATTACTAATCAGCGATCAGCAATTTACATCTGTAATTTGTTTAATTTACAGTTTTTCAAACCTCTCAACATTGAAAACAAACAATGTGGCTCCGCCAACTGTGACCTCCATAGGAAATGCTGAGCCCATAACTCCCATTCCCCCGGACATTTCCAGGTTAGGCATAGCTTTTTTTCTTGTTTTACATTTGCTTCTTAACACTTCAATGGCTTCATCTAACCTGTTTTCGTCGGTTCCAATCATTATTGTTGTGTTCCCTGCTCTTAAAAAGCCTCCTGTTGAGCATAACCGAGTCACTCCAAAGCCAGCCTTCGCCAATTCACTTATAACAGGGTTGCTGTCCTCATCGCTTATTACAGCCATAATCATCTTCATGTTCCTAACCTCCTATATAAAATTTAATAAAATCATATCTTCTATCTTAATTCTATTATATTTTTAATTTAAATGGAAGATGCTATTGAATTATACACTTCAAAAATTTGCGCTATGCTACTGTTCGTACCCTCTATATTTGAGATATAGCTGTGTAATAACGGAAGCGAATTATATTTATATTATAGCACAGCAAAGCTGAATATAACATTTTTCTTACCAATTATAATCATATTCGGCCTATATATTGAGTTGGACGGATAATAAAATATATTAGGTAATTGCTGCATATAAAAAATATCACGGTGATTCAGTGAAATTATATAGCTGTAAGAAATACTGCGCATCAATGGAATATGAGTATTATTCCCTGGGCAGTTTACCTGCCAAAGCGTTAGTTTCGAATATCGAAAGGGTTGAATATATATGAAACGGGCAATTGTATTTATTTTATTGGTATTACTATTAAGCATCACGCCGCAGCTTGCTAATGCACAGGAAAAGGCATGGTCCAAAACCATAAAGGTTGATACAGGAAACGGAATAAGAGATGTAAAGGCTGTATGGATTGACATGAAAGATCCCATGTATCGTGCGGAGGTTGCCCTTGCAAAGGGTAAGGTAGGTCAGGTGGATTCTTTTACAAATATAGCTCAGCAGCTCTCAGATAGCGAAACAGAAATCGTCGCCGCCATTAACGGGACTTTTTTTAACGCATACACTGATTTGCAGCCGACAGGAACCATCCGGATGAAAGGACGGACTGCATCCTTCAGTAATACGGGAACATGCATTGGTTTTACAGGCGATAACAAAATAGAGTTTGCACATTTATATAGCAGCGTTTCCGGCTCAATAAACGGCAACTGGGAATATCCATATAACTGGGGTGTATGGAATAGTGTTTCCTTTTGAAAATTAAATAATTCAAAGGGAGGTGCAACAAGCGATCACTTACTCATGCTGAACTGTTTTATAAATTCATCATCAATTTCAAGAAAATACGATCATTGATCATTTATTCTAATTTATATAAATACACGCCGGGTATAAGCGTGTATATTGTTAAGTCTATATAAACGGGTTTAATAATAATATGCCTTCATAGTACTGACCGTTGCTTAAATCCTCACTCCAGATTACATCACATTTAAGGCTTGCTGCGCTGCAGATAATCAATGAGTCCCAGAATGATAAATTATGACGTTGCTGTATGTTGATTGCTTCAATAATACTATCAACATCAGGTACATGCAGTTCCCAGTTGCCCAAATCAGCAATTATGCCGGATGCAAACTCTGAGGTAACAGGCTTATTTACTTTTTTTGTTATTGTAACATAGAACTCCTGGAGAATCTGTGTGCTAATGCAGCCATCTTGTTTATTCCACAGTTCTTCTATCAGTTTTTTTGCGGTTACATGTTTTTTCCCTGCTGTTATGTCATGAGCATATACCAACACATTGGTATCTATAAACTGTTTATTGAATTTATCTATCATATAAATCTTCCCTTTTCCATGTGATGCTACCCTTTGTGTTTAAATCCGTCTTGCCGAGTATACTCAAATGATGATTTTTTGCTTTTTCATAAGCGTATTGCTTATTAACCAGTTCCTCAAGTGTTTTGGATAAAAGGCCGGAAACTGAAGTATTTTTATCTATGGCCAGATGTTTTACCTTTATCAGTAAATCCTTTGGCAAAGACAATGTTATATTCTGATATTCTTTCACCGAAATCACCTCCACACTAATAAGTGTATCACGTAAATACGTGAAAATCAATAGCATGAAAAACGATTACTTAACCAATTATATAATTATGTTGTTTTTTAAAATAACA
>DAIPML010000182.1:0-7320 GCA_036768735.1 Clostridiales bacterium
AAACATAATCAAAGGAATTTAGTGGAACGGCCTCTTTAATTTCTTCAACAAGAGCGTTGATAGTGTTCTTAAAAATATAGTCTTCATTATAATTGTTTAAAATAATGTTCATAAGCTTATGAGCACAGTTTGGTTTATCTTCTTTCAAAACATCAATTTCGCTTAATAAAGCATTTGCCTTATCCTCGCTACCGTATAGGAAGTGAGTGTTTATATAATAAGGGCCTATTTTCCCTGATGTGTACCAAAAAGGAGAGTCCGCCGGGCAAACTCGTATTGCCTTTGTTTTAAACAGCCCCTCAATTAATTTTTCTGTCGCTTTACTCATAAAAAACCTCCATCTGTTTTGCCCTTTAATTTGATCCTTTTGTATCCATTTATTACGATTTAGCGGAAATAGAAAAGTAACGGGTAGTTCTTAGCAGGAGCCCAAAATTTAGCTGTTTACCATTAAATCATTACCATTTACTATTCTTTTCTATTTACACTACAGGAACTCATACTGCTAATTGTATAATAACTTGCATAAATGATTCTGATTAATGCAGCGAATTGAAATTAGCTTTCACTCTTGTGAAAAAAATTTATTTTTATATTCTACATACCACTCCTGATTTTTTATTGTGCTACTTTCATCGTCAAGATGGCAAGCATCTCCGTCAAGTTCCACAGTAAACCTTCCGTTTTCAAAAGTTACAGTTGTCACTGCCGTATTGTCACACCAGGGAATTTTCACAATATCTTCAAGACCACAATCCAAAAACCAGCACATAAGGGTTCGTAGCGCTGTTCCATGTGTTACAATACAAACATTTTTTCCCTCTTCCTTTTTTATAATATCCGAAAAAGCATTAATGAGCCTTTGCTGGAGGCCTTTCATGCTCTCACCTTCAGGCATTTGATGAGCATGCGGCTTTTCTTCCCAAACAGTATATTCCTCAGGATAGACTTTCACAAGATCAGTCCAGGTCATACCCTCCCACAATCCGCCGTTGATCTCTTTCAGATCATCTCTTTGAATAATCGGAAGACCCTTTACTTTTGATATATATTTAGCCGTCTCCATAGTTCTTTTAAGCGGGCTGCTGTATATAACATCAATTGGTACAGATTTAAGCCTCTCAGCTACTTGTGCGGCCTGAACATGGCCTTTTTCCGTAATGTTTGAATCAGTCCAGCCGTGGAACTCTCTTATTGCATTTCCTACAGCTTCAGCATGACGTACAATAATCAACTTTGTTTTCAATGAGTTCATCCTTTCTTATGGTCAGGAGAATATCATCTGATACTCTACTCCAATAATGCACCGGTTATATCTGCTATGTTATTAAATCGGTTCTTTTTCATATATCCTTCAATCCCCTCAATTGTCTCCATCCACACGCCGGGATTCACAAAGCCTGCGGTTCCTATCATTACAGCAGATGCACCTGCCAGTAAAAACTCAACTGCATCATTGCCATTCGAGATGCCTCCCATTCCTATAACGGGAATATCAACCGCTTTTGCAACTTGATATACCATTCTTACAGCAACAGGTTTAACAGCAGGTCCGGAGAGCCCGCCCATAATGTTTGCGATCACCGGCCGCCTCCTCTCTATATCAATAGCCATACCGAGAATTGTGTTAATTAGCGAAATACAATCAGCACCCGCCGCCTCAGCAGCTTTAGCAATTTCGGTTATATCAGTGACATTAGGAGAAAGCTTTACGATTAAAGGCTTTTTGCAGACCTTCCGCACAGCTTGAGTCACCTCAAGCACACCATGTGCGGTGCTTCCAAACAATAAGCATCCTTCCTTTACATTAGGGCAGGAGACATTAAGTTCTATGGCATCAATATCAGCTTCGGACAAAATTTCAGCCATTTTACAATAGTCTTCTATAGAGTTTCCCGCAATGTTGGCTATGATAGCCAAATCATATTCTCTAAGGAAAGGAATCTCGTCACGTATAAATGCATGTACACCGGGGTTTTGAAGCCCAACACTGTTTAGAATCCCCCCCGGAGTTTCAGCTATTCTTGGAGGTTCATTTCCTTTTCTTGGCTCAAGAGTTAAGCCCTTGACAGATATACCGCCAAGACGGTTCAAATCAAAGTATTTTGAAAACTCTCTTCCGAAACCAAATGTTCCCGAAGCTGCTATAACCGGATTTTTCAATTCCATTCCGGCAATGTTTACATGTAAATCCAAACGTAAATCCTCCTTAACTGCACTGATATGACTTAAATTAACTGCTTTGCTCAAACTTAGCTGTTATCTATTTCGTAAGACTATACTAACATGCGTAAATTTATACAATATCAACTTCGTACTGTTTTCAAATTTATACTGCATTTAAATTTATACTATATGTAATTTCATACAAATGCAATGTCCAACATCTTTGAATCTTGTATTCAATTAAAGGTATATTGAAGTTAGAAAAAAACATCCGTATTGAAATTACAAGAATTCATGGCGTTTACATGTTAGTTTCTCGTTTGCTGTTTGCTGTTTGTTGTTTGCTGTTTGTTGTTTTCTGCTAATTTTATACCAAAACTCTTTACATGCTAAAAAATCAAACGCTCAGCCGGAAACACAGGACCGTCCTTGCACACATGGGCATAATCGTAGTCGTCACCATGCTTCACTTTACATGCACAAACAAGACATGCTCCTATACCGCATCCCATCCGCTGTTCCATGGAAACCTCGCAGAAAACGCCTTGTTCGAGACAGCCTTGAGCCACTGCCTTCATCATAGGAAGAGGCCCGCAGGTGTACACTCGATCAGGTCTTTCACTCTTAAGCCATTCAAAGAAAGGATTAGTGATAAGACCATTTACACCATAGCTGCCATCATCGGTTGATATTATCAGCTCTGTGCTTGCTTTATGAAAATCATCCTCAAAAACTATGGCTTCTTTTGTTCTAAAACCTAAAAAGGCCGCTTTCTTTTTATTCTTACTTTTTTCAAGAAGATAAAGTAGAGGAAAAATTCCAATACCACCACCTACTACAGCTATTTTCTCATTTTCAGCCGGTAGTGTAAATGCGTTGCCAAGAGGACCCATAACATCGATTAAGTCACCTTCTGAGAAACAGCAAAGAAGATTTGTGCCCTTACCTTTTTTCATGAATACTATATCAAATGTGTTTTCCTCGGGATCCACTCTGCATATGCTGATAGGACGCCTTAAGAATGCATCAAGCCCATCACTGCATCTGACATTTACAAACTGACCGGGCACTGCGTTCTGCGAGATACTTTCAGACTTTATTCGAAGTAAATAAATATCCTTTGCCAGCTTTTCAGACTTTTGAATTATCTTATTAAAATCCATATGAGCTCCTCCATGATGTGGATCTTTTATTGGTAAATTACTGCTTGCATTATAACATATCAAAGCGCAAGGCTTCAATTAAAATAGTCCATGAGTTAAGAGCCGAAATTCAGAATGCTACCGCTAGCGTCTTCTTTACTTTAAGATATAGGTCTGTAATAACAGAAACTACGCTTCATTTGCAAGAGCTGTATAGTTCGGTACGCGTTTTTTAACACAAATCGCTAGAAATACGCTACATTAATATATTGCATTTTGCGAAGCAATCATTTTATTTTACCAAGAAGGCATTCGATGCTTAATTCTTCAAGCTCGATAAAGGATTCTCTTTCCAGAATCATTCCCAGAGCATGGGCGTCAGAGGAGGATATGAATTTTTTGTCCTTATATTCGGGATGTTTATTAAGAAATACTTCAGGGGTTGTATGTCTGGACAATTCCAATGTTTTAAGCTTTAAATCCTCAGGAACCATTCCAAGATTGGAAATTATACTGTAAGATTGCCTGTCAACATGGGCAGGCACCACGGCTCCACCGAGCTCACGAACAGCAGATACGGCGGTATATAAATCAAGGTTTGTCGCCGCTACCAGTAAGTTCTCTATTTTCTTAACCGGTTTATCGTCTGAATCAAAAATCCACTGTTCTCCAAAAATATCCTCTCTGTTTAAGATAGGCTGATACTGCCGATTTAAAATACTCTGCATCTTTCCTGCAGCAGCAAATGAAGGGAAATAGCATAAAAGATGAATTTCTTCACTTGTTTCAAGCTCAAGCCCGGGAACAAGAATTATGTTCTGAGCCTTTGCAACACTTGATATAACCTCAAGGTTCCCTATATGGTTGTGATCACAAACAGCAATTATATCAAGACCCTTCAGCTTCGACATGAGGACTATATTGTTTGGTGTCATTTCCATCTCTGCGCATGGCGACAGGCAGGAATGGATATGCAAATCAATGGCAGCCTGTATCATGATAATGCTCCATCGGACTGGATAAAAAACCGTGTGCATATTTCATAAGCGCTATGGGATGCACTCACTACAATAACACCCTGCTCTTCCGCCTTTTTTAGAGTAACTATATCTACGTTGATGTTCTCAGGAACAACAATGCATGACGCATTTGTAAGGTGTGCTACTGCTACTATATTTATATTCGTGTGGACAGTTATCCACATATCTCCATCATTAACCTTAGCCATTGCATGGCTTAACAAATCACAAGTGTATACTCCCTTAATGCTTGTTTCTTCTGCGGCTCTATTTGAGCATAATATTTTGTATTTGTTTTTATGGGCAAATTCCTGAACAGTCAAAATATCACCCTACTTATCCCTCTTAGTAATATGCTCCAATGCTTTCATCTGACTTGCGAGGCTTGATACCTTTTCTCTGAGCTTAAAGATACAATCGGTTTCATATGCTGCATCTCTTACGATATCCTCGGCAAGAGAACGACAGCTTGGCGCTCCGCAGGCGCCGCAATCAAGCCCCGGGAGTCCTTCGTTTATTTCCTCTAATTTTTTCATTTTCTTCATTGCTTTTAGCATATCGTCATCAAGCTTCATAATAGGCTTGTATTCCATATCCTGTGTCCAAAGCAATTTTTCATAATCGTCGGCTTTATTTATATCAGAAAAATCATTCTTTCGTGCAGATTCAATCTGCTTTTTGAGATTTGTTCTGGCGATAAAGGGATTTACTACAGTTAAAGGACCGCCAAGACAACCTTCTGTACAGGAAAGAGCTTCAACAAACTCCACTCCGTTAAGCCTATCTTCCACAATTTCCTCAAGAACGTCAATAACATTCTTTATACCATGAACTGCAAGATATTGCTCATTACCCAATGCATAGCTTTCACCACCGGAGCGGGCCCAACCGACCCCATTATAGCCTGATGACACAAGATTACTTTCAATTTCCGGGGGTAGCTTCTTCATTTTTTCGAGTAGTTTGATATGAATATCCTTTATTGACAAAACGCCATCAACATATGAGACCTTTTTCTCATAGGGTGCTTTAACACTGGTAACTTTGGCTGCACATGGGGAAATAAAAAACAGACCAACATCCTCCGGCTTTATTCCTTTTTCCTGGATTGCAGTTTGTTTTGCTATTTTAGCGGCAACCTCCATCGGAGATTCAATTTTTAATAGATTTGGTATCAGATTAGGAAAGCGAACCTGAACCAATCTAACAACTGCAGGGCAAGCAGATGATATAGCGGGCTTTTTTATATCTCTTGATTTCAGCATTTGCCTTGAAGCGTCCGTGACTATTTCTGCAGCTTTTGAAACCTCAAAAACCCAATCAAAGCCAATGTCAATAAGACCTTGCAGAATCCTGTCTCTAGTAAATACCGAGCTGTACTGCCCATACAGCGTAGGTGCAGGCAAAGCTATTTTGTACGCATATTTTTCTATTATAGATAGCGGATCTGTAACAGCTTTTTTAGCATGGTACGGACAAACCTTAATGCATTCACCACAGTCAATACAACGTTCGTCTAATATAGTAGCCTTACCGTTACGAACCCTAATTGCTTCTGTTGGGCAATGCTTTATACAGTTTGTACACCCTTTACATTTATCCTCATCCAATGTTACCGAATGGAAATATCTCATCATTTATGTGCCCTTTCCTTGCTGATGCATTATTATTGAACCTTTCCCTTTTCATATGTTCTAACTCAAGAACGCATTCTGTTGAAATAATATACATAACCATATCTAAAAAACTCGATGAATACATAAAATACCAACATGGCCTAACAGCTTCAAATTAATCAAGTGTACTTTTAGCATGACTAAAATACACGGGTAGGCTGAGTGGTTACAAATTAATGAAGTGTATAATCAGCCAATGACGTGAACTACTCACCACTTATAGAAGTGTGAGCTTCCTGCTCAATAGTACTAATGCACTAAGTATCGGCAGGCTATCCCCGCAGTCCCTGCGGTTGTTTTCGAGTATGTCTGCTATTGCTGACTTAGCACCACCGGGTTATTTTTTGACGGTGGAGGGCTACTCAAACCCTTGATTTTCCTAACAAACGTACTGCTTTATTATCGCTTTTCGGTCTGTTTCACAGGAGAAGTTATTCCGAACATACATATCATTTACAGTATACTATTATTTTACCAGTGTTTGCAAGTATATATGTGCGCAATTCATCCCCCACCTTCACTCTCACTAAAGTGAGTAATGTGGCTTAGAGGTGGGGGACTTCTTGTTTGTGTTGTTAAAACAATGATTTCCAAGTTAATGCATATAAATCACATCAAGATAAATACATTGTTATATATACTTTGGTACCCTTCCCCGGCTCACTTTCAATTTTAAACTCGTCTGCATTTTTCTTTATATTGGACAGCCCCATCCCTGCGCCAAAACCCATTTCTCTGATTCTGTCGGGTGCTGTGGAGTAGCCTTCTTTCATAGCGAGCTCAATATTTTCAATGCCAGGGCCCTCATCATAAATAAAAATCGTAATCCTGTCTTCAAATATTTCAACCAATGCTGTTCCACCATCTCCATGTATTACTACGTTTAATTCCGACTCGTACATGGCTATGGAGGTTCTTTTTATTATGGAGGGGTTAACGCCAAGCTGGCTTAATAGCTTCCTGACCTGACTGGAGGCTTCTCCCGCAAGAGAAAAATCGTTGGCCGGTATCTGGTATTCTTTCTTAATGATACTACCCAAAATCTTTGCCACTCCCTGCAATGCCTGCTTTGTATAGTAATCCGCATGCTGTAAACATAGGCAAATCTGTTGACAGAAGAACAATATCCTTTTCTTCTGCTAATTCACACATAGCAGAATTTGGTTTTTTCCCACGAACAAAAACAACCACTTGAATATCCATCATTTCCGCTGTTCGTATGACCTGTGGATTAATAAGACCGGTTAGAAGCATGGAGTTTTCCTTTGAAAAAGCCATAACATCACTCATTAAATCTGCACCGCAGGCAGAGCTAAT
>DAIPML010000183.1:0-7226 GCA_036768735.1 Clostridiales bacterium
CATAAATAGTTGTTCTGCCGTCAAAGGTTACGGTTTCCATCCTTCCGGATTTGTCGTAGGTATATCCGGTTACAAATCCCTCACTATCGGTTACTGTCTCTATATTCCCCGTTTCATCATAAGTATATATTAACTGAACAGCGCTATTCTTCCTCACCTCAGTGATACGATTGTTCCCATCATGCTTATATGTATAGCTTCCGCTTTCATCCTGCATTGAAATTCTGTTTCCTGCAGCATCGTAGCCATATTCAATTCCAACACTTCCTGATGCACTTACACACAGCTTCTCTGTAAGCATAGTCTGTTTCTTAAGGTTTCCAACCTCATCATAGGCATACTTTTCAATGGAATAAATGAAGTTGCCGCTGCCATCCAATTCAATGGGATTTCTTTTTTCTGTCGGACGGTTTAATGAATCATATTTAACTATGCTCACGCTGCCTCTTTTGTCTTTAACAGAGACAACGTTACCATTCAGGTCATATTTGTAGCGAACAGTATTGCCAAGTGGATCTTTTTTCTCTCTTATCTTTCCAAAAGCGTTATATTCATAAACTAAGGATTATGATCTCTTTTTAGTAACTATTTGAACCCTCATATAAAATTAAATTCTCTATATCTGGATTGTTAAATCTATTAACTTCTTCTCCCCAAATTATTAGTGTCCCATCTTTTTTTACTGCTCCTCCAACAAAAAAGCCCGCAGCTACATAAGAAATGTCACTTAATTGTTTTGAATATGTGGCAAGTTCGTAATGGTTCCCCCCCAAAACTCCCACTGTACCATCTGCTTTAAGTACAATAGATAACCCTATACCTGTTGATATTGATGTTATATTCGTTAGTTCTTCAGTTAATATGTCTTCACTAAACCCAGGTCTTCCCCAACCAATCACACTATTGTCGGTTTGAAGTGCGATAATGTGACTATATGCCGATTTTATATCTTTTATTGGTATAATATCATATGGAGGTTGAAGAATATCTTCAGCATAATACCCCCACGAAATTACTTCACCCTTTTCTGTAACAACACTTGTATGACCTTTACCTGCACAAACTGCATAAACAATAGGTAATCCCGTTGGAATTGTACTTTGCCCATATTCATTATCTCCCCATGCGATTACAGTTCCGTCACTTCGTAATGCAACACTATGATCATATCCTGCTGCGACAGCTACAACATTTTTTAAATCGGCTGGAACGTCACACTGCCCCTTTGAGTTATCTCCCCACGCTATAACTGTGCCATCACCTTTTAACACGAGCGTATGATTTAAACCTGCTGCTGCTGCAATTATGTTTTTTGTTTTAACCGGAACATTACTCTGCTCTTTTGAGTTATCTCCCCATACCATGATTTCACCATCGTTGAATACAGCAACAATATGGTTTGCACCAAATGCAATTGATTCTATCTTGGCATCTGTTTTCGATGTGTTAACACAACCTGATAACAATACAACAACCACTAAAAATATTTTTACCATTACTTTTTTCATAAAACACTCTCCAAATTGAAATACTTTATCTAGGAATCACCATCATTACACTTCCGATAGGCCTCTCTGCATCATATTCTGGTGTGTTTCTGGTTGAACCATTATACCAAAATGTAGAACTTCCTCCACCATCAAAGTTTATAGCATTTATTGCACCAAGCTGATGCATTATTCTTGCTTCTTCATATGCATATGCGCCTCTGCTTGTTTTACTTCTTTCAACAACAACAGAAATATAGTTTCCGCTCTGATTTACTCCAAACATGGTACGTGATCTTAATAATCCTGGATCGAACCAATTGTTTCCTGATGTCTTGTTATCTTTGGTTACTGCAATATTTCCACCCTGAACAAGTGAATATTCTGCTCCCACTGCCCATTCCGAATTTTGTTTAATATTCTCAATATCATCTTTGGTTATTTTCCTAATCTCTGTTGTTCCATCAGACCATTGTATAAATGTATTAGCTTCAGCTACTCTTTGCTCATATTTATTTACCCCACCCATCATAGATACTGTTTCCCATTCAGTTCCATTTACTATTAATGCCCCAAAGTGTTCTACTGTACCTATTGTTGTATCATAAAATCCCGCATTCGTAACAACTATTGGATTTAAGTTACTTTCTTTTGCGATTTTGCTTACCCTTTCATGCTCGTCACTAGCACCTATACTAAAGGTTACCCTTTCATTACTGTTTGTTATATAAATATAGGCGAAAGATTTAATTTCTTCTATATATACTTTTTGGTAGCCCTCTACTGCTGTTAGTTCGCTGATTTTGCTTATAGTCACATAGTCCTTTGGTATGGGGGTCAGGGTTGGAGGCATCGGGGTAGGTATTGGCGTCGGAGACATAGTTAGATACGGCGTTGGGCTTGGGCTGGGTGTAGCTGTAGGATCAGGCTGTCTGCCTACCAGGTAATCAATAAGTCTTTGAATGTCATCTTTTTTGTTAATCTTTTTATATGATTTCTCGCTGAATACCTCATCAACCATTTTGCGGAATTCTTTGTCGTTTAAATACTCATTCGATTGTTTAATCCTGTCTTTAATGTCGTTTGCTTCTGATATAACAGATTTCTGTGCTTTCGTTTTCCAAAGTCCCCATAAGTTCCAAACCGTACTCTTTGGATATGTGTCAATAGCATCAACTAATGAGTACAATAATTCCATAGTAGTTTCAGTTTTATTGTTCAACAGCTGGAAATCGCCCATATATCTTGCACTGGCTAATACTGAACTACTCGTAGACAAGAGCATTGCTGTAGTATTCTTTCCGGTTGCAGCATTATCTACATTATCGATCATTGCTTGTTGTAGTTTCGATAATTCAGCTTTTTCCGTCTGGTATCCTGATAATACGAATTCAGCATATTCCTCGAGATGAGTCTTAATGCTCTCCTGAACTTCGTCTGAGCTTATTCCATTTGAATTTTTATTAAAATTAACAGCTAGTGCATAATCCGTCACCTGTTTTTTTAATGTTGGGCTATAGTCATCATCCGGGTTATCCTGTGCTTTTCCCATTGTTACGGATAGCTTATACCCCTCCCAGGTTCCTGCATCATCACCACTTTGCTTTACAAGCTGTTCTACTGCTTCATTTCCTTTTTCTAATTCTGCCAATTCCGCTCTAAGCTGATTTGCTCTGGCATTTGCTGAGTTTTGTATTTCTTTTCTTAGTTCTACAGATATGCTGGTGTTCTTTTGAGCTTCCCACCACAGTTCTTTCATAATATCAATTTTACCAATAAGCACATCTATTTGTTCTGCATTATGGCCGCTTGGGTCTATAAACCTTATAGGATTGTTATAGCAGCATTTATACAGGTTAAGGCTTAACGGATTATTGTCTTCTCCCCAATAGCTGTCCTCACTGATAAATCTACCGATATAAGGATCGTAATATCTTGCTCTTAGGTAATATAGCCCTGTTTCGTTGTCAAGGTACTCGCCTGCATAGCGTATGGGGCATACGGCTGTTTCTATCGTAAGGGTTGGACTTCCAAAGATGTCGTAATCGTATTGGTTCTGGATTTCCCCTTCTTGAGTAACGGTCTGTACTGTGTCGCCGCGACCGTTGAACAGGAAGTATGAGAAAACGGGTTCATTGCTATCGTTACCGTTACCAACGCTACCACCACTGCTAATATTGCTGCTACTATCACTACTGTCACCATTGTCACCGCCATTATCAACGCCGCTATACTGCGCAATGTAGTTTATACCCCGCACATATCTTGTAATAACCGTTCCGGCTTCATCGGTTTCAACGGTGACATGCTGTCTGTCATACAGAAAACTTGTGGTTTGTGGCGTATAGTTATTGTCGGAGCTTTTAACAACCTTTTGTGTACGTAAGTCATCCCCGTTATAGGTTACCGCAACAGTATAATCCGTTACCTGTCTTTTCAATTCCGGACTATAATCAGTATTCGGGTCATCCTGTGCTTTTCCCATTGTTACGGACAGCTTATACTCCTCCCAAGTTCCAGCATCATCACCGCTTTGCTTTACAAGCTGTTCTATTGCCTTACTCCCTTTTCCAAGTTCTGCCAGATCTGCGTATTGCTATGTTAGCTGGACTTTAATGGATTCTAATATTGACAGGTACTGTGTTATTGCTTGTGTGTAGTTTTTTCGTGCAAAACAGTGGATTTGACAGCCTTCGAGGGCATACAGCGGCAGTTTTTATAAAAAATATGTTATAGCATAAGTGGCAGACCGTACACCCTTTGGTATAAGCTGTTTTTATGTGTTGCATGGTAAAATATACTGTGACAAATAAAAATGTGGTATAAAGCGCTTTAATCAGCATGTGCTATGACGATTTCATTTATTAATTTTATGTCTACTCGCATAACAAGAAGGAAGGTCACATCAGCCGAAACTGTGTGACCTTGTCATCTTATATTTTTACCATGTTCTTTGATAGATTGGATTATTGTTCTCATCCATCACTAGTTTATAACCCATACATTCCAGTGTTTTATCATCCTCATTCCTGCTTAGAAAACTCCTAATAAATGTTGCAAATTCATCATTTTGTTTTAATATTTTTTCGAAAGAAAGGTCCTTCTGCTTACAAGCATCATAGTATAAAGGCATAATAAGTAAAATCTCCCTTTGGTCTATGACGCCTAAAATCATACTTAATGCTGTTAAGCCATTTGAAAAATATTTCTGTTCTGAAAGCCTAAGTGAGTAAGTTGCCATATTTGTTGCAAAACACAATAGCAGCCAAGCGCTATCAGTTGATATTCCTTTGCGCACTGACTTCTTTTCTTCATTTGAAAGAAGAATGTACTCTCCGATAACTCTATTTAGTTCAATATCCATCTTCATCATTGAGCTAGGAACACCCTTTCCCCAGTATTCCCCACTATTTCGAGCTTCTTTCAATGTAGACTCAAGTTCCTTTAAAATATTCATAAATCCTCCAGTTTATTTTAAATTACTTGGATGTATAAAGTAATCACCTTTTTGCACATATCCAGCTTTTTTCAACATATCTATTTCTCTTGCAAATACTGTTGGCCCTGGATATTTGGGGTTAGTTGAAACCAGATTTTTTTCTGTCATAGGGGATGCTATATAAAAATCCTGTTTGTTTTTAATACCAGCATTTACCCATTCATCATTCTTCGCTAAAGTCCAATTAGGGTCATTCAATACATCGTGCCCTTTCCAGTTTTTCGCAACTGCTGTATCTTCTAATCTACCAATTACCTTTAAATCTTTAGTAGAGTTAGACCTTCCCTCAGGTGACGATGCACTACTATAATAGCCGGAACCAGCATTTATCATGTTGATTAACTGTTCAGGGTTACCGCCACTCATAGTCATAATAGCTTGTTCAAGTGTTAATGCTTGCGTCATACAAGCTGCCTCAGCATATACCAGTACATCATTTAAGATAACGGCATTGGATGATAGATTTATTCCTATTGTTGTAGCTAACTGACCGCCATCATTAGCTAACGATGGAAGGGTCTTTCCAACAGCACTAAGCATATCCGTTATAGGCTTGCCTAAAGAAAGTACGACAGGTGTCGCTTTTGCTGCAATAACTGCTGCAAATGTCGTAACAGCTATGTCGACAACGAACTGTCCACTCTCCCAGTTGTAGCTCGTTTGTAATGCTTCTTTTGTCTTTAGATTAGCAACATCATTCAACCAAATACGGAAATTGTTGCCCATTAAATCTAGCCAGTAGTCATTATCTATTTGAGCAGGATCAAAACTTAGCAGGTCACCTTCAAGTAATTCGAGAAGTCTATTATCCCATACATTCTCATAATAGAATTTTCTCATCCATCGTGTATCATTTGGATTTTTATCACCATAATGAGATGTTCTTGCTGCATTTATAAATGTATCAAGTAATGTCCACCGGTTAAATATAGGATCATATGGCGTATAATCCGGCGATGTTTCTTCATTCATAAAGCTGACTTTTTGTATTTGATTCGATAGATAATATTCTGAAAATAGCTCTGCAGATGTTTTTATTTCCTGTTTAATTTCAGCTTCGGTAATACCATAAACATCAAAACCGGTAATTGCATAGAAATATTCTTTGGCTCTATCCTTTATTTCTGCCTGTACGTTATTATCTATCCTTTTGGAATATTCAATAGCTTCTACAGACTTTATAAGCTTGTATGCAGCCCATGAACCCTTTACACCTTTTTTATCTGCCTCTATTAAGCTTATCATTGTATTGATTTCAGAAGTTTTGTAATCTTTAATGAAGTCATAAGCATCCTTATTCATATGACCCATTTGCCCAATTATGTTACTGATATCATCTATCTTTCCTTGTTCAAGCCCAATTAGTTTATCTTTATTTTCAGTAGCTACATCTGAAATCATTTTTTGAAAATCTTGCTTGCTGCTCGTATAATCGACAAAGCTGTCGTTCTCAACTTCATGCCACAGTCTCTTAAGTGCGTCTATCTGGGCTATTTTCCTTTGAATCTCTATTTCTGCTTCAGTAGGTCTATGTCCGGTCGGATCAATAAACCTTATCGGGTTGTTATACGCATAGGTATATAGGTTTAAGCTCAGGGGATTGGTGTCTTCTCCCCAGTAGCTATCTTCACTGATAAACCTTCCGATATAAGGATCGTAGTATCTTGCTCTTAGGTAATATAGTCCTGTTTCGTTGTCAAGGTACTCGCCTGCATAGCGTATCGAGCATGCAGCTGTTTCTATCGTAAGGGTTGGACTTCCAAAGATGTCATAATCGTATTGGTTTTGGATTTCTCCTTCTTGTGTAACGGTCTGTACTGTGTCGCCGTGACCGTTGAACAGGAAGTATGAGAAAACGGGTTCATTGCTATCGTTACCGTTACCAACGCTACCACCACTGCTAATATTGCTGCTACTATCACTACTGTCACCATTGTCACCGCCATTATCAACGCCGCTATACTGCGCAATGTAGTTTATACCCCGCACATATCTTGTAATAACCGTTCCGGCTTCATCGGTTTCAACGATGACATGCTGTCTGTCATACAGGAAACTTGTGGTTTCTGGTGAATAGTTATTATCGGAGCTTTTAACCACCTTTTGTGTCCGTAAATCATCGCCGTTATAGTTGTATTCTACGCTTGTCCGGATTCCGTCTTCTATCTTTTCCACAGCTTTCAGTCTGTTGAAGCCATCATAGGTGTTGTTTGTCCTATCTATAAGGGCATCAGGTGCTG
>DAIPML010000184.1:0-7225 GCA_036768735.1 Clostridiales bacterium
AAAAGTAATAAAAAAATGATTTATTCTTTGACACAGTTTACTTTACAGTCTCTTAACAAATCGTACTCATTAATCAATTATCCTGTTCCATACACCATTGCATCATTGCCCAGGCCAGACCACCGACATTACTTCCCAGCCCGGCATAATATGGATTCAGTTGCTCCAATAACCCATTAATTCGTTCCTGGTCTTCTGCAATAGACAATATCGATTTATTCACTACTTCCGGTATTGGTATTTTTCTATCCAGAATCAATTGGGTCAGGTAAAAATTATTAACTTCCGTCAATGTCGTCAATTGTGGGATATCGCAAATAGATACGCATCCTTCAAACATCGGAACTTCATCAAGCAACGTGGCCAATATATGTTTTTCAGAAATACTTTTCTCTTCTTTATAAGAAACTTTCACGATTTCAGGTATTTCTTCATACAACAGACCTATTTCATGTCGAAACAGACCACATTCCCAAACTGTTTGGCAGACGTGAAAAAACCGAATCAAATATATACAGGGAAACACGGGTAATACTAAACTTGTATATTTTGAAATCAATATTTTATAAAACTGATTCACACAGTTTTCGATATGTTGGCACCATTTATTTTCCGTAGAGGAAATGTCCGAAATGAACCTGCCCAATATATATAACCCTTTCTCCGCTTCAATGCCAAAAGCTTGCAAAACAGATGCACTGTAACCTTTATCTAAAAGAACGGTATCTATTTCATCGAATATGTCTTCATCAGCCTGTAGAAATCCCTGTTTGATCAGATAATTCATTCCCCATACAATACCATACACTCCATTGTCAAAACCTTTTTCATTGATCTGTCCTATTTTCTGGAAAACCAGTTCAATCAATCTGTCAGCATACTCCTCCATTTCTGGATCATTCCTATATCGTCCATATCGATATAAAAGAATGGCAACTCCCATTTTTCCTGTCATTAGCCCGTTTTGAGGAATTAAATAGCTTGTTTTTGCAATTTGACGTACAAAAACGTCAAGCGTATCGGATATCATTTTATATGGATTCATAGTTGCTTTGTTTGAAAAACACATCGATAGCGGTGTGCCTGTAAAAAATTCTCCAGTTTTTGTTGTGAATAATATCGCCTTCCCTGGTTAGCTTCCAATAATCTGTCTATCCACCGGTCGACCATTTCTTTTTCAAAACGATGATCGATAACACCTCTGATAAAAGAGCGATGTAATTCTTTTTCGTCTTCGGTCGGGTCAATCCCGAAAAATGAAAGCTGTTTGATACGGATTTGTTCAATAAAGAAAAACTGTTCCTTGCTTTTACTGGTAGTGATTTGGCGTGCATGTCTCCGGATTTCATACAGCACTTCGTTGGTATTTGTACCCGGAGATAGGGACAGTGCCCGAGCCAGCCAGTCATAATCGGAAGCATAGGTATATTTTTCATTGTAGTATAAGTCGTGTTTCTTGACAAGGGAGGTCCTTATCATGGTTGTACCGTGGCACAAATAACAGATACGCAAGAAGAGGACCTTGATAGTTTCGTAATCGGTTTCCCTGTAATGAGGATTATTACCATTGAGTATTCGGGATGCGCTTCCGACCACTCCGACTTCCCTGTTTTCTTCCAGAAAACGGGATTGTACATCCAAACGTTCGGGCATATTTATATCATCGGCACCCACCACGCAAATATACTCACCTTTTGCCACTCTCATGCCGGTATTCATTGCCGGATAACACCCCTTGTTTTCAAGAAAATCAATGACTTTGATACGTTTATCGAGATAGGAATGAGCTATCTCGCTGCTGTTATCTGTTGAACCGTCATTGACGATGATCAGTTCGAAATCGGGCATGGTTTGAGCGAGCACACTATCAATACTTTCCTTAATTAAATGTCCATAATTATATACAGGCATAATTACCGAGACGAGAGGATTATACTTCATTACTTTCCAAGCTTTTAAAGAGTTTACAATCACTCAAAATATTATCGATAAAATCCGGATAGTTCCTTTCAGCGTTGAAATTCTCTTTCCAGAATTCATATACGCCATTCCGGAAAAGAGAATTTCTTGATTTGGTTAAAAGCATTTCCAAAATGGCATTTTTGACGTCTTCAATCTCAAAATCGGCCTGTAGCAATATTCCAACTTTATTTGTAACTATTTCACAACTTCCTCCAACATTGGTAGCCACAACCGGAATACCAAAACTGATTGCCTCCATTATCGAGACAGGCAAACCTTCCGTGGAAGATAGATTGATAAAACAGTCAATCTTTTCAGTAAGATAGAAATTATATATATCCTTATTGTCTACATGGCCATAGAACACGGCCTCAATATTGCCGGAAAGAAGTTGGCCTGCCAATTTCTTTATTTCTTCAAATAAAGGTCCATCTCCAAAGTGAACCCATTTTACAGGAATATCCTTTATCAAGGCCAACGATTCTACAATTTTATCAACCCTCTTTATGTCAACTATCCTGGAACAACTCACGACTAAGTATTGAGGTGTTTGTCTCCCTTCTGTTGAAGCAATATCATTATTTATGCCCAAATAGGAAAGTTTGTATTTTGCCTTGTATTCGGGATACTTTTCCGTTATATAATTCAAACCATTTTTTGAGACCAGATATAGCTTTGTAGCATATTGTAATTGCAACTTTCGAAAGGGAATATAACTCTCTTCTCTTCTTTCATTGTATAAATCATAGCCATGAGCGCGCGATATGAAATATTGTATCTTGTTTTTCGATTTTAAAATAGACAATAATGTAGCGTGATGGTCAAACCAGTAGGTGTAATGAACGGCGTTTGTTATCCTGTTCCTGTCAAGATAGTCATATAAAACTCCAGCATAATACGACAATTTAGAAAGTAAATGCAACATATTTTTTTTATTTTTGCTGCGTATAATATCATTCAAGCAATAGATAAACCATTTACCGGTATTTCCAAATTCTTTAGATTTCGGAGGCGTTCCGAAATGGATCTTCATCACCTCGACATTTTCGGGTACATAGCGTTTTTTTCCGGTTATTTGCAATGGAATAATAAAAATTTGATCGAATGATTCTGAAAGGTACTTTATTTCTGTTTCAAGGAACTGTTCTCCTGATCCGTAGGGATAATTAAAAGTATACAGACAAAGTGTGTTCATCGTTGTATTTTCATACAAACTCTTTTCATCTTTTTTCCGGCATAGACGCGCCAGATGAAATCCGTTTTGTATTTCATCCAGGGAGTAATCCTTCAACACATCGAATATATCGATGATTTCCGGATTATTGATCCACTGATATTTTAGGTCTGATTTCAAAAACCAGCCAACCCATATCTGATTTTCCGACTTCTCCAAATCATTGTCCATTTCTTGCAACAGACCTGGAAGATAAAATACGACCATGTCTGCCTGCTGAAAACATTGCCGATCGGTGGTAATGAGCCAATCTGGTGGAACATCAACGATTTTTAAGGATAATTCCTCGCTCGAGAAGGTATTGTATACCAACATCATTTTTTTTGGCGATGAAATTTTATCCTGCGAGATTTTCCTTTGTTTAAGCTTATTCTTCATTTTACTTTACTGGCCAGTGTTTCTGTTCTGTGTATCATCTTTATCAGGTTGTTGGAATTCTCTAAAACATAGGAAAACAGCTAATCCAATTTTTAATTGAATTGAAAATCAACAGATCGGCTTACAATGAATTTAATTCCTAAATAGGGAAAATACGACCTGAGTTATTTCGAATAAATGTGAAAAAATTTTATTTTATTGTTTATCAATAGAATGTATGTATTTTAAAAATAATAACAAGCATAAAAGGACATTTCTGTTGACGAAAATAGAACAAAACAATTAGAAAACCTATTTGTTTTCAGAATTATTTTTCCCTACACATAGCCGATGCAAAAAACAACTGCTACAGATAAACAAAAAATGATGAATAATTTAGGCAAACATGGTAGTACTATATTCAAAGATACTTTTACTGATAAAAACGATATAAATACTATCTTATTTGGCATATTTGAATTATTTAACGTATTAGGTATTGTTTTTTTGATAAAAACACGTATTCTTGCATTGTAATATCTTTACCAATGTATAAAATTTAAAAAGAAAGACATGAAAAATTAACAAAAAAGCTTTTACACGAATTGGCTATAAATATGCCAATTATCGATGAAATTGAACAGCAAAATTATGTAGGAGGGACTTTCTATTTTGATTCTTATGACAATTATTTAACGCAACAAGGTCCAAGTAATGATATCAAGATAGCAAGTGATATAAATAATTTAGACTCAACCACTGCTTTAAATGATAATCCAGACGAAGTACTTGAAGCTGTTTTTCAATCTATGGCTGGGGGTATAGGCTTTTCTGGAGATGTAGAAGTAGAGGACCTAGGGCATGCAAAGTATGGAGAAGCAAGAAATGGGAAAATAATAATGAATGTATTAAGTCCATCTTTTGGACCAAATGGTCAAAATAATTTTTTTGATTTTATGTGTACATTAATACATGAAAAACATCACTTAGATAGCCCTCATGATGCTGACAGTGATGAATCAGAGTATTATGCATATAGAGCGGTGTTGCAATCACCTGCTTTTTCTAATGCATCTGATGAGTACAAGACACACGCAATAAATGCATTTAATCATTATAGAGATAAATTGGGCTATTAAAACTAATTCTTCGCAATATGAGAAAATTAAAAATATTATTTTCTGTATTCCTCCTCTTTTGCCTTACACTGAATTGTCAAAACAGCAAAAATAGTAGTAAAGAGGGACAAGAAAAAAAGGTGACTGAAAAGGTATCAGACATGAAAGAAAGGACTTCTTCTAAGTTTCTGATATCGGCTGAAACGTCGGATGTGCTGTATCTGAATGATTCAACTCCATTTTATTTAATGGAGAAATCGCCCTTAAAGGCATTTCAAAATTATCGGGACATTTATGATAGCTATCATGAATTCGCTATCGTGGAAATGGATATGATATTAGGCAGTTTTATTCCTCCACGGGGTAACAAGTATTATGTACGCTGGTTATTATTAGACAGCACCTTGTACCTTGGCGATATACGCTTTTTCGACAATGTTCCGGATTCTGTTTTTCCGAATAATAAGCAATACAGAATAATGGAAGAGTTGACCCAGGTCAAATTTGATAAGGAATTAGCCCGAAAATATGAGCTACCCGATTCAATGCAGCCTGAGGAAGGCTTGATGCCTGCCGTTTGGGTAAGTGATGTCTTTCTAATTAAACAAGTACGGTTTGCAAAACCGCGGCAATATCCGGAAGAAAGCTATGAATCATGGACGAAGAAGCCCTGTATAGAACTTGTTTTTCAAAAAGGGAAATTAGTTTCCATGAGAGAAAGAGAAGATATGTATTAAGTTTAAAACACATAAAATTGATTATAAAGACCAATGATACCCTTTGTCCTGTTAATATGGAGCACCGTGGCTTTGTAGGGTCAAACCGCCTTGGAGAAAGGGATGGAAAGGATCAAGGTGAGTGTGAATATGCCAGAATATTTTCATCCGTCACAAAATGAAAAGCATATTCATATTGTTGAACCTACAGAAGAGTATCCATAGCCTCCTCTGGATCAGCCATATGGCGATAAGCCGGCATATGAGAAGTGGAAACTGTTGAAAATTTAAAGATAAAGTCATGAAAAAATTAACAAAGAAACTTTTACACGAATTGGCTATAAGTATGCCAATTATTGATGAAATGGAGCAACAAAATTTTATGGGGGGTACTTTCTATTATGATTATTCCGGTAATTATTTAGGGTCGTCAGGACCAGGAAGTGATATTCGCGTAGCAACTAACTGGGGAATTATAGGTGAATCCATTGCTTTTTCTGAAGCTGCGCCCTCAGTAGTAGGCGGAGTTTTAACGAGTATGGCTAACTCCATAGGCTATTCAGGGACCGTAGGGGTATCTTATTATGATGATCCTGGAAAGTATGCACAAGCACAAGGAGGTCAAATAACATATAATTTAGGAAGTCCAAGTTTTGGTCAAGATAATTATTATGATTTTTTATGCACATTATTGCATGAAAATCATCATGTAATGACTCCTGAGGATGCCGGAAATCCTGAGTCTGAGTATTATGCATATCAATATGAAATGACTACATTTGCTTATTCTCAAGCATCCGATGAGTATAAAGCAGCAACACAAAGAGAATATGATCGTCTTAAAAATTTACTGGGATATTGAATGTAATTTTCTACAAAAATGAAAAAAGTCAAAATATTTTTTTCCATATTGCTCTTACTTTGTTTTACAATAGACTGTCAAAACAACAAAAACAATGGTAACGAGAGTGAAGCGAAAAGAATGCCTGAGAATGAACTTATAGCAAAAAATAAGGTTGTTTCTTACTTTATGAAGTTAGCGGAAACATCAGATATGCTATATCTGAATGATTCAATATCATTTTATTTAATGGATCAATCCCCTTTAAAGGTATTTTATAATTACCAGGACATTTATGATACATATCATGAATTTGTTCCGGTGGAAGATTATATGGGAATAGGCATGTTTATTCTTTCAGGCCCAAATACTTCGTATTATGCACATTGGTTGCTAATAGATAGTACTTTATATCTTAACGATATAAAGTTCTTCGAGGACCCAAGCACTATTTTCCCGAATAATGAGCAATATAGGTTAATGGAAGAGCTAACGCAAGTCAAATTTAATAAAAATGTAAGCAGAAAATATCATTTACCTAATTCAATACTAAGTGAGGAGGGTTTAATGCCTGCCATCTGGGTAAGTAATGTATTTTTAATTAAAAAAGCACGGAAATATGAAGAGAATTTTGAATCATGGATGGAAACACCCTGTATAGAACTTGTTTTTCAAAAAGGGAAATTAGTTTCCATGAAAGTAAAAGAAGACATGTATTAAGTCTTAAACACATAAAATTGATTGTTATGAGCAAAGGCCAATGATTCCCTTTGTCCTGTTAATATGGGGATTCGTAGTTTTGCAGGGAGAAACCGCCTTGGAGAAAGGGATGGAAAGGATCAACATGAGTATGAATATACCAGAAAATGCTTATAGGGATAAGTCCAGATATAGAGCTGTTACTATTGGAAAAGACCGATTAGAATTTAGAATCAGGTTTATGATTGTAAGCTACCCCTTTTTAGGACAGTCTTTGATTAGACTGCTAAATTAGTTA
>DAIPML010000185.1:0-7180 GCA_036768735.1 Clostridiales bacterium
GGAGGGTGTGGAACGCATATTCGGCTGGGATGAGCTGGGTAAGGTGCCTCCGGTGGATGCGATTGTGCATCTGGCAGGAAAAGCACATGACACAAAGAACAGGAGCGAAGCGCAGGTTTACTTTGATGTGAACACCGGCCTTACGCAAAAGATATTCGACTACTTCCTGCAATCGGATACTCGGACGTTTATCTTCTTCAGCTCGGTGAAAGCGGCTGCGGACAGTGTGCCGGGTGATGTGCTGACGGAGGATGTTGTTCCGGCACCGGTGGGTCCCTACGGTGAATCTAAGATCAGGGCAGAGGAGTATATCTTAAACAAGCTTTCAGCTGTTAGCGATCAGCTATTAGATAAAAGAGTTTATATTTTGAGGCCCTGTATGATACATGGCCCTGGTAACAAAGGGAACCTGAACCTGCTGTACAGCGTGGTGAAGAAGGGGATCCCCTGGCCATTGGGTGCGTATGAGAACCGTCGTTCGTTCTGTTCTATCGACAATATCTCCTATGTCGTGGAGCAGCTGATTGTGAAGGAGAACATTGAGAGTGGGATCTATCACTTGGGTGATGATGAGCCATTATCGACCAATGAACTGATCAGGTTGATCAGTGAGTCGGTGGGAAAGAAGTCGCATATCTGGCAACTGCCGAAAAGGTTCATGAATGCTGCCGCTGCCATTGGTGGGGTTTTGAAGCTGCCACTGAACAAAGAGCGGTTGCGTAAGCTCACGGAGAACTACGTGGTGAGTAATGCCAAAATTAAAGGGGCACTGGGTATCGACAAGATGCCTCTGTCGGCAAAGGAGGGTATGCGAAAAACGCTGGATAGTTTTAGGTAAGATGGTTCTAATAGGCAAACACTACCATACTTTGAAAAACACCGCTAACCGATAAAAAACTGAAAATAACAATTCACAAGGGAGGCGACACTCAAGATCGCACGATCTCCCGTGAAAAATATTATAGAGGATCTTTTATTTATCATTCAAACACACGTAAAGACAATGGCATAAAGTAACACTTCCATCCAAAAAGCTCTTGGAATAAACAAAGCAGTTGACGAGATTTTTGCAATTATAGACGAAACAGTAATACCCGCTAAAACCCATGAACCTATTCATCCAAAAGGACATCTTCAAGTCTTTGGCAACGTTGTATATACAGAAATTCGTAAATTGAATAGATTAACATATGAGCATTAGTCAGTTGGAATTAACCTTACATTCGCAAAGTATAATCATTTACATAATAACCATGGCAAAAAAGGAAGCATTTGATTTAGAGGAAGTCATTAATCCTAACTGTGAAAGAAAATGTAATAGGGAGAGACGTTATGAAATTACAGAAGATAATCTGTGTAGTGAGACACGCTCTGTGATTGATGGTTTACCAATAAGATGCGTTGGGGAATGGGCGCAGGAAAAGATACACTATTTAGTAAATTATTTCAATATTTTTACTATCTCGATGAAAGAAAAATGGGGAGGTAATATTTACTATATTGAGATTTGTAGCGGCCCGGGGCGATGTATTGATCGTAAAAGTGGAACTGAATTTAATGGTACTTCTTTATGTATCGTACAAAATCATGCTTTCAAGTTTTTAAAAAAGGCCATTTTTTTTGATTATAACCAGCATGTTGTAGAAACGCTTGGTCGTAGACTAGAAAATAGAGGCATTACAACTGCTCGTGCATATGTTGGTGACTATTATGACCCAGTACAGATTCGCGATCACATAATGAGTGAAATCCAAGGTAATGGTCTTTTTTTGATTTTTATTGATCCAACTGACTGTAGCGTTCCCTTTGAACTAATTAAATGTTTAAAAGAAGGAATAAAGAATATCGATTTTATTATAAATTTTCCAGTGGGTTCCGATTTCAATAGGAATATAGGTAATGTAATTAGTTCGCCGAAGACACATGAGAAAGTCATTGAGAAATACAGGAACTTTTTGGGTTATGATGATTTTTTCTATGACCAAAGATTACTAACGTCGGACAATTTGCAACGAAGAAATATTTTCAGAGAATACTATATAAATAGTTTCAGGAGAATTGGATACAAATACTTTGATTCAAGGAAAATCAGAAATTACTATGACCTGATGTTTGCCTCATCCCATGAGAAAGGGATTGAATTTTGGGAGAAAATTAACAGGACAGGATTTGATGGACAAAGATCCATTCCTTTCTAACAGAATAGAAGAGATAACTATTATGAACAATAAGGTAAAACATGTATTCGGGACATATGAATGGGCGGTGATCAATGCCAATTATATAAATGGATGTAGCAACAATTGCAAATACTGCTATAGTCGAGAAATGGCGATACGCTTTAAAAGAAAAACAACTGAGAACTGGAAAATTGAAGAGGTAAATTATAATCAATTCAATCGAAAGTTTAAGAAAGTAGATGGATTTGTGATGTTTCCTTCAAGTCATGATATCACACCGAGTCATCTTCCAGAGACAGTAGACTTTTTAAGAAGAATAATTGATGCAGGAAATAATGTTCTTATAGTTTCAAAACCTCATTTTAAAGTAATTGAAACTATATGCAGTGAATTCGTTAATCACAAAAAAAATATTCTTTTTCGATTTACAATAGGTTCGATGGATTCTGAAATTCTGAAGTTTTGGGAGCCTGATGCACCGGACTACAAAGAAAGAAAGAGATGTCTTAAATTCGCCTATGAAAACGGTTTTGAAACAAGTGTTTCTTGTGAACCTATGTTAGATGATAATACAATTTCTCTTGTAACTGATCTGCAAAAATACGTTTCCGATTTTTTTTGGATTGGAAAAGCCAATTTCCTTAATAGAAGATTAAGAATGAATGGCTTCACGGATGAAGAGACACTAAGAAATGTGAATAAACTTATTGATTGGCAATCCGATAGTAATGTCAAACTGCTTTATAGAAGACTAAAAGGAAATTCCAAGGTTAAATGGAAAGAGAGTATCAAGAAAGTACTTAATTTAGAGATTTCAACGGTTAGAGGTGCTGATGAGTGAAATTCTTTAAACTGATTTTTTCAGCGTTAGGTAATTTGACCACTGATGAATTCTGGGAGCAGTATAATATTAAAAAAGAATCAATTAAAAATGTCGCTTGACTTTTTGTCTCAAAGTTGACAAGTGCAGTTGCATCAAATACTAACGCTATGATCAAAATACTGACACAATAAAATACTGACCTGAGAACTTAATACCAGAAAATAATGAATAAGGAGAATGGACTTAAACTATTGCGTAAAGCATTGAATAATTCATCAGCTGAATTCAGAGATGGACAGTGGGAAGCAATCGATAGCCTAGTTAATGGGAAAAAGAAATTACTTGTAGTACAGAGAACTGGTTGGGGTAAAAGTTA
Organism: Clostridiales bacterium; assembly: GCA_036768735.1. Lineage (GTDB taxonomy): Bacteria > Bacillota > Clostridia > DSM-8532 > DSM-8532 > JAAYGP01. The sequence continues at coordinate 3,380 of DAIPML010000185.1, forward strand.
TGTTTATTTTATTAGTACTAAAATTTTAAGAGATCAAGGTAAAGGTGCAACAGTAATAATTTCACCCTTGCTTGCTTTAATGCGAAATCAAGTAGAAGCGGCAGAAAGATTAGGACTCAATGCTATTTCAATTAATTCTACAAATCCAAATGATTGGGAGATCCAAAAACAAGCAGTTTTAAATAACGAAGTTGATGCTTTATTAATTTCGCCCGAGAGATTAGCAAATGAAAGATTCATGTCTGATGTGCTAAGGCCAATTTCTGATAAGATAGGTTTGTTTGTTGTTGACGAAGCACATTGTATATCGGATTGGGGGCATGATTTCAGACCTGATTACAGAAGAATTGTAAGTATACTTCAGTTTATGCCTGATGGAATGCCAATTCTTGGAACTACTGCAACTGCAAATAGTCGTGTATGTGATGATATAGTTTCTCAGCTTGGTAATATTGAAATAATTAGAGGACCTTTAACACGAAAAAGTCTAATTTTGCAAAATATAAAATTGGATGATCAACCTTCAAGATTAGCTTGGTTAAAAGAAAATATACCAAATATACCGGGGAGCGGTATCATTTATGTTTTAACAAAAAGGGACGCTCAGATAGTAACAAAATGGTTAGTTCAAAACAATATTAAGGCTTTTTATTATTACTCAGGAGCAGTTAATGACGAAATTGAGGACTCGGATACTTACCGGCAATATGTTGAAGAAGCTTTATATAACAACCAAATAAAAGTGGTTGTATCAACGTCAGCCTTGGGAATGGGATATGATAAACCAGACTTAGGGTTTGTTATTCACTATCAAGCTCCAGGTTCAATCATTACTTATTACCAACAGGTCGGTAGAGCGGGCAGGGCAATTGATAAAGCATATGGAATTCTTCTATCAGGAAAAGAAGATTCTGAAATTCATGCTTACTTTAGGAAATCTGCTTTTCCTACTCAGGATAGAGTAAAGGCAATAATTAAAATACTAGAGGAGAGTGATGGTTTGTCTATTAATGAATTAATGCAACATCTGAATATAAGGAAAGGACAAATAGAACAAGTTTTAAAATATCTTCAAGTTGAACAGCCTTCTCCTGTTATTAAAATTGGTTCCAAATGGAAAAGAACAGCTGTTGAATATTTGATGGATTCAGAAAAAATTTTGAGATTAACAAATCAGCGAATAGTAGAATGGAATGAAGTAAAATCTTATATTGAAACAAAAGATTGTTTAATGAGTTACTTACAATCTGCATTGGATGACACAATAATTTCAGATTGCGGGAAATGTTCAAACTGCAATAATATAAATAAATTTTCTGAAGATGTTTCACATGACAATGGAGTTAGTGCGGCGACATTCCTAAAAAGTTCAGAAGCTAATTTCGAATTAAAAAAACAAATACCACCTAATGCATTATCAAAGTATAATTTTAGGGGGAATTTATCACAAGCATATAGAAGTGAAATAGGTAAGTCTTTTTCAAGATGGGGTGATGCTGGCTGGGGGCAAATTGTAGCTATAGATAAGTTCAATAATCATTTTCGAGATGAATTGGTTGAAGCTTTTGTCGAAATGATTGTCGAAAGGTGGAAACCATTACCTTCACCCACCTGGGTTACCTGTATTCCTTCTTATAGGCATCCGGAATTAGTCCCATCATTTTCACAAAGAGTTGCTAATAAATTGAATATACCATTTATAGCTGTAATCATCAAAATACAAGAAACTGCACCACAGAAAGAGCAAGAGAATAGCTATTACCAGTGCAAAAATCTGGATGGAGTTTTTGAAATAAGCGAAAATGTGAAATTAAATGAGCCGGTTTTACTTATCGATGATGCTATTGATTCTGGATGGACTCTAACGATTGCATCAGCATTACTAAGAAGAGCTGGTAGCGGTGTTGTTTATCCTGCTACGTTAACTTCAACTGCTGTAAATTAAAATTATATGATCTCAGAAAGAACAAAAGCAATATTATTATTTACATCGTTTTTCGTGAAAGACAATGGAAGAACGATAAAACCCTTGTCCACTTCAGAATGGAATAGATTTGCCCGATGGCAACAAACAAAATCCCTTAGCCCGGAAGATTTTCTGACTCGAGATTGTGAAGTGTTATTGAAAGACTTTCAGGATAAAACTATCACCTTTGAAAGAATTTATTTTTTACTTGAAAGAAAATCGAGTCTTGCAATAGCACTGGATAAATGGACCAAGGCTGGTATTTGGATTATAAACAGAGGTGATAAGGATTATCCTAAATCAGTAAAAGAACTACTTAAAGAAAATGTACCTCCAATTTTGTTTGGCATTGGAAATATGCAATTATTAAACAAGAAATATATTGGTGTTGTTGGCTCAAGAGACGCAAATGAACAAGAACTAAATGAAACGAGAAAGCTTGCTCAATCTATTATTAAAGATGGTTATGGTGTCGTTTCTGGAGCAGCAAAAGGGGTTGACGAGTGGGCTATGATGGGTGCATTAGAATCTCATGGGTTTTCATTGGGTTATGTAGCTGACTCCTTAATTAAAAAATCGACTTCAAGTTTATTTCGAAAACATATTATTAATAAAAATCTCTGTCTTGTTTCACCATACAATCCTGAAGCAGGTTTTAACGTGGGGAATGCAATGTCAAGAAATAAACTAATATACACACAATCTTCTGCAACCATTGTAGTGAAATCAGATATAAAAGGTGGAACATGGGAAGGTGCAAAAGAAAATCTTAAAAATAATTGGGTTCCTGTCTGGGTTCTTGATAATAATGTGAAAGGGAATATTGAGCTTGCCAAAAAAGGAGCAAGAAAATTAACTTTTTTCGATGAGATAAATTTATTACAATTAACACGAAAAAAAATAGTTCCTACTGAGCCTGATCTTTTTACAAACGATCCAGTATTAGTACATAATGAAATGTCAGTAAATGAAAGTGCACCAACATATAGAATTGAGGAACTAAAGATAAAAATAAAAGAAGCATCCTTTTTTGATTTATTTATTGCAAAGTTTAATGAGAATTATCAAAATAGAACTGTTTCAAAAAAAGAAATAAAAGAAGATTTGAGATTAACCACCAGCCAATTAGATGAATGGCTGAAACTTGCAATAGAGAAGAACTACCTTATAAAAACAAATAAACCGGTTTCCTTTAAATTCAATCCAAATATTTCTATCAAAATCGAACTTTAAAATCAATTCAACAAGGAGTAGAGTTACCCATTAACTCAGAGAGTCTGTAATAAAATAACTTTAAAGAAAAACGGAAGCTATTGAATAGTTTCATTTAAAATAGAATATGGGTACATTATTATCATATGGTTTCGTCTTAGTTTTGCTGCTTGCGGCAGAACTTTTTTATTTCCGGATCGCGGATCGGTTTAACATCATCGACAAACCGAACGAGCGGAGTTCGCACAATTACATCACAATTAGGGGTGGGGGAATCATCTGGTGGGTGGCAGCGCTGCTGTTCCTGCTGTTTCATTTCTCTTCTCAGGGGTTGTGGTTCTTCGCGGGCATCACGCTGATCGCGGGAGTGAGCTTCGTGGATGATATCGTCTCCCTGGGGCAGCGGGTGCGGCTGCTGTTTCATCTGCTGGCAATGAGCTGTGCTTTTTACCTGGCGGGTGTGTTCGGCATCTATCCCTGGTGGGCCATCGTGATTGGCTACATCGTCTTCATCGGCATTGTGAATGCCTATAACTTCATGGATGGCATCAACGGGATCACGGGTCTATACAGCATCGCGGTGCTGGCATCGCTGCAATACGTGAATATGACCTACGGCAACT
>DAIPML010000186.1:0-7158 GCA_036768735.1 Clostridiales bacterium
GGCAAGTGCAGTCGCTCTAGGCCTTCCGTGGTTTGCTTAGGGCTTGAAACCGTCGTAGAAGCAAACCGTTAAGTGCAAATGGTCGCAAGACCGCCGCGTCCTGCGGGAGATTTGTGTGTGCAAGTTTGATTCTGTAGGTAAAAACATAGTTATTTGCTAAATGGTTTGAAGAGTTTGTATGAAAGGATGGAGAAAAGGTGAGGGATGCAGTTAAAACAGTAGGCAACTTAATAGATAAAGTCAATATTTCTATAATAAGCTCTGTTGATTCGGAAGGTTTTCCGAATACAAAAGCTATGCTTCCACCAAGAATGAGAGAAGGTATAAAGCATATATACTTTTCAACCAATACTTCTTCAATGAGGGTTAACCAATATATTGATAACCCTAAGGCTTGTTTATATTTTTATGACAAGAGATTTTTCAAGGGAGTGATGTTAAAGGGTACAATAGAAGTTCTACAAGACAGTGAATCCAAATTGAAAATATGGCGGGATGGAGATGAGAGGTATTATCCTAAAGGTGTTACCGATCCAGATTACTGTGTACTTAGATTTACAACGAAAAACGGAAGATTTTATAGCAATTTTAAATCAGAGGATTTTGTAGCTACTTAAATAGCTTAGACATTAACTATTATATACAGAATATTATATATTTTAAGGTCATATAGAAGTAACGAGTATAGAGTTTTGCATAATTTCAGGGGCCGACGTCCTGTCGACCTCTGAACAGGTGGGGCGACCAACAGCACTTAACAAAGACTTCACACAAGGGCTCGCCATACCGATTCACCGGGTGCAAGCACCGCCTTCGAGGAAAGGCTCTGTGGGTATGGTTCATCGGCATCGTGAAGCCCGGACGTTAGCTGAAATTGGACGCAAAAAACCACGCGCCATCTAGGCGCTAATTTTGGGAAGGGCTTCGAAGATTTTTCAATCATGTGTTGGAGGAATGAAATGTTTGATTGTGAACTGGTTGGCAAGATAGGTTCAATGGCACTGATTAGATATGATGAATATGATATTGACTATAATGTATTTAGTAGAGTAGGAGCTGAGTTGGTACCCGGTTTCATTTGGATCAGTTCAGGGGCGGTAGAGATAGGTCGCATTGACTATATGAGAAGAAATGGGGGTAAGGAAATTGAGTATTCTTCACAGAAAGAAGTCAATGCATGCTATGCAGCTCAAGGGCAGGGAATTCTAATGGAAAATTACCGTAGGTTCATTAACCCAATATATTCTGTGAGGCAGGTGTTAGTAGAGCATCAGCATTTTAATGAACCTGAAAAGTGCAAATTTATCAAGAGATTATTGCTTGATTGTGTAAAACAAAATGCAATACCTATTGTCAATTATAATGACTCAGTAAGTAATGAAGAAACAAGAAAAATGGAATTGTTTAACTTACGTCAGCAACAAGAAAAAGTTGTAGAGTGCATTGATAATGATGAAACTGCATCTGAGATAGCTACATTGGTAAAATCAAAATATTTGATTATATTGACTTCATCCATAGGATTATTGGAAGACCCCAATGAAGAATCTTCATTGGTAAAGGAAGTGGTTGGAAAGAATGTTTATGAACTGGTTGATAATGTAAACGAGTTGAAAAAATGCTGTTCTGGTACGAGTAGAAAAGGTGCAAATGGTATGAGAGCAAAATTAGAATATATATCAGAGCCATTAAAAAATGGAACTACAGTTATCATTGGACATTCTAAATATAAAATCAAAGATTTGATATTAGGAAACGTAGAGAGGACGATATTCAAGATAGGGTCATAGATACGTTCATAAGGGATTATCTGAGGTCGCGACATCCGTGCCGCTCTGGCTTCGCAGGGCGTCCGACTACAGCTAACAACGCATTTGCATAAAGGGCAAGCATGAAGAAGAACTCTGTGAGCAGGGCATGATGTCGTTCCTGCCCACACCCGCCCGCTAACCGAGTCGGTCGCCGCATTAGCCCACCCAAAGGGTTCCAGGCAGGCATAAGCGGCTCTCTGTAAGCGGGTGGGCGTCGCAAATACCAACGTTATATGCAACCCCATGAGGGAATTATCTCCGCCACTTCGTGTGGCTGGAAAAGGCTCTGGAGACATATGAAGGTGCTAATTTACCATTGCTAATATTTGTTTGGTTTTATTCAGTTTAAAAGGGTGGTTATAGATGGAAAAAGTATATGCAGTATATTGTTTTGTATACGATGAGGATACTAAAAAAGTGCTAATGGTATATCAGAGCTTCTTTACCGGGAATGGGACCGGTCATACCTTCGGTATCTTCAATAAGTCAGCTTGAACATAATGCCGCAGCCGCAGAATTGATTCTATCAGATGAACAATGTATGCAAATAAAGGAAGTGTGCGGTTTATAAAAAAGTACTGCCGACCTTCGCGGCAGGTGATGCGCTGTTGCAGCGGTCGGTGACGCGCTTTTCCGATCAATCATATGCCAAGCTATACAACTCTGTTGGCTTCATGTGCAGGGATATGCCGCTTTGGCTTTATGTACCCAAGTATGCTGCTTTTATGGCTTCATGTACCCAGGTATTTGCTAAGTTTTTTGTCTTTTTGCCAGCTTGTTTGATTCCCGACAGGCAAATCAAGATGAACCTTTTCGAGTGTTTGCGCTACATTTCTGCATCGGCTCTGGCATAAGCCTTATGTTAAGCTTAACATTCATCGGTGTAAAAGAATTTTAAAATTCCTATTGACTCTCCTGTTACAGAAAGGTTTATTATATCAATGAGGCCTCAAAAAATAAGTTCACATAGGAGCAGAAATGTTTAAAATCGGTGACTTTGCAAAACTAAACAAGGTGACAGTGAAAACGCTAAGATACTATGACAGCCTTGGATTGTTACAACCTGAAAATGTGGATACATTTACAGGATACCGCTATTACTCTGCGAGCCAGATGCCAAGGTTAAACAGAATACTTGCATTGAAAGATATTGGTTTCTCCTTAGATGAAATTGCTCTGGTATTGGATAAAAACCTTGATTTGGAACAAATTCAAACGCTTATGGAGTTAAAGCATGCAGAGATTTCTGGAAAGATTAGTGCTGAGCAAGAAAGATTGTCTCGCATTGAAGCTCTTATGAAAATATGTAATCAGGAGGCATATGTTATGAAATATGATATTGTGGTGAAATCTATTGAACCGGTTAGAGTTGCGTCTCTAAGGGATATTATCTTAAGTTATTCTGAGCAGGGACATCTTTGGCGCGAACTGAGTGAACACATACAGAAAAACAATGCGAAGATAGTACCACCATGTATGGCTATCTACCATGATCCCGGATACAAAGAAGAAGGAATTGATGCAGAGGTAATTGAACCTATTATTGGAGATATATCCGAGACAGATAGAATTAAAGTTAAGGTTCTTGAAGGTGTGAAAGAGATGGCGTGTGTAGTTCACGAAGGGTCATTTCAAACTCTGCATATGGCTTACAATGCGATTTCCCAGTGGATTGAAGAAAACGGTTATGAAATAATAGGATCACAAAGAGAATTATATTTGAAGGGAGAATGGATTACAAACAATCCGGATGAATACGTAACAGAAATACAGTTTCCTGTAAGGAAAAAATAATTACAAGCCTAAGGCTTTGATTAGATAATATTAAAATATATAATAGTGGTACATGGAAGGTTTCCCCATGTACCACTATTATCATTATTTTAAGTCTTTTTTATCTATATTTCAAGATAATTTTGCTGTTGTGGATTCCTCTTTTTGTTTTTGATATATTGTTTACTTTGAAAAGTAATTTCCCTTGACTTATATTTTGGGTTCGTATATTATGGAGTTGTACTCCAAATATAACGAAATGAGTGAATACCAATGTACATTAAACGCCACATTGAGCCGGTAGTTTCCCGTATTGCAAAACGAAAGCCTGTGCTTGTTTTGACAGGTGCAAGGCAAGTGGGAAAATCTACTATGCTACGCGAAGTGTACCATGATGTCAATTACGTTGCATTGAACCGCCCGTTGATACGCGAGAGCGCAAGGGACAATCCATCTTTGTTCTTTGAAGTATATAAACCACCTATCATAGTGGATGAAATCCAAAAGGCAGCGGAGTTGTTCGATTATATTAAAGATATTGTGGACGAAAATAAGATAAAGGGGCAGTTTTACCTGACCGGTTCCCAAAGTCTAAAGCTTATGAAAAATGTAAGTGACAGTCTTGCTGGGCGAGCAGGCGTGATCAAGCTCATGGGGTTATCTTTGCGTGAAAAACGAGGCATATTATATCGCGATCCGTTTTTACTAACCGAAAATCACTTGCATGAGATGGATAACATTCCTCCTATGGATTATGACAGTCTTATTTCTTTTATACACAAAGGCGCATTCCCGGAATTGCATGAAACAGACAGCGATTTGCACGACTGGGCAGATTTTCACAGCTCATACCTGCAAACCTATATTGAAAAAGATATCAAAGATGTCTTGAATATCAAGGATGAGTCAGCGTTCATTAAATTTGTGAAAGCAACTGCGTCCCTAACCGGTGAAATGCTAAACTTAACAACAATAGCAGAAATATGTGGCAAGGACATAAAAACGATCAAATCATGGTTGTCTGTTCTTGAGTCCAGTGGGTTGGTGTATCTGCTTGAACCATATTATAATAATTTTAATAAGCGCCTGATCAAAGCGCCAAAGTTATATTTTCTGGACACCGGACTCGCTTGCTGGTTGTTAGGATGGAATACACCGGAACAGCTTGTGAACGGCGCCATGTGGGGTCATATTTTTGAAAGCTTTGTTTTTGCAGAAATTCTCAAGAGTTACTACAATGACGGTGCTGTGAAACCGCCGCTGTATTATTACCGCGATGCGGATAAAAATGAAATTGATTTATTGATTGAGGAAGGTAATACGCTGTATCCCATAGAAATAAAAACCAGCAGTGATCCAAATAAATCTATGGTAAAAGCGTTTCATTGCTTAAACGCAAATAGAACTAAGAAAGTGGGTACAGGGGCTATTATCTGCCTTGCAAGAGAACGCCTTCCGCTCATTGAAAACGTCTGGATATTACCGGTGTGGATGATTTGATATGCAATTGACTGGTAAATGCATTTACCTTTCCGATCTTTGAATTCTTATGCATCATCAGACTTTTGCTTCATTGCACTCTATTGAGATATGCTCAGAAGCGGCCATGGAAATAGCCGGATAACGGCAAGGGCAGGCAGCTGAATCTGTTGTCTGCCTCACAAACAACCCACGGTTCAAATCATGCCTCTATGGGAACGAGCCTAATGCCCCTTTCTATACATAAATTATATTTTAATGTCAGTTCATGTCTTTGGAATACTTCTTCCCAGAGCATACGCATATGATTTATTAAATCCATTTCATTTTTACTAATTCCAGGGTTTGCAGGGCAATGGTTCATGGTTTCATTATGTATTCTATATCCCGTCCGAATGTAAATTAACTGCCCAACCCGAAGATAACGGGAATCTATTCCCTGGTTAAGTGCTAAAATTGTATTTACTGTAGTATTAAACCTTTGAGCCAGCATCCATAAAGTATCATACGGTTGGATCTGATATTGGATTAATCCAGTTGTATTAGGATACATATTCTTCATCACCTTTACTTTTTTATTACAACTACTAGGCATATATCAAAATATGTTTATGTGAACTATATTGTTCCTGATATGTATCCAACTCTTGATTAAGAAAAGAACTTTTCACAAAGATTCAATAAAGGCTTCGCCCGTCATTTAACGTTATACTTAAATCAAACTTCCTTATACATTTGCAGATAATCTAAATCGGTAAACCCTATTTTGCGGTATAATTTTCTTGCTTTTTTATTTAATTTTTCAACCTCAAGACGGATTCTAGTAACTTTATTTTTATATTCATTTTCGATAAATGTCATTAATTCTTCCCCAAATCCATTACCTTGATATAAAGGTAAGATATACACCTCTTCTATCCATAATACTAATCCCCCAGCCTCGTTTGAATAAGATAATGACAATAATGCATATCCTGCAACTTCCCCATCGCATTCAAATATATACCCATCGACATATGGACTTTTAGAAATCAATGTATCGAATGTTTTATGTATATTGTTATCTGGAATACTGGATAAAACAGCTTCTGAGTGATAAAATTCTTTCGACATTGATATATATTTATCTTTATCTTGTTCATTTATTTTTCTAATCATATTACCATGTCCTTTTGTTTGCTAACATGATTATACCATACTCTCCTGTGCGAAGATAATTCACATATGCCTTCTTTGCATTGAGAGAATTCCTTCAGCGCTTCCTTACCATCATCTATCACCTTGATAATTGCTATATCATTAACGTATCTTTTATGGTCTACCGTATTGTAATCTAAAACTTCAAATTTGATGTTTATTAGGGTAAAACTCCCTAACCTCCGACCATTTCATGGTACCACATCCAAGGTTGTTATCAAGCTTCTTTTATTATATTATACCGCATTTGCTGGAATAGGGAACGACCTTATTGATTCGTCAACCTAATCGTTTCCTCCTGAATGACCTTTTTATCAATCCGTTCGAAAAGAATTTCCACCTGCCCCAGCTCAAATCCAGCGGGGATCTCAATATACTTCCAAACAGCATTCCCGATCTTCAAGATATCTCTTATTTTTGCAGATGAAAATGGCAAAAAGGGATCAAGCAGCAGTGAAAGATTAGCGATAATCTGCACACAGGTATTCAGAGTTTCTTTGCACTTTGTAATTTCACTTTTTACTGTAATCCAAGGCTGTTCCTCATCAAAGTATTTATTTGCTGTGCGGACGAAGGCAAAAATGGTATCCAGTGCTTCCTTAATGCAGCCATGCTCAATTAGAGATCCCACGATAGGGTAGAGCCTGATAAGTGATTGTATAATGCTTGGGCTGGTCGAAAGTATATCTTGCTGCTCGCTAAAACAACCCTGATTACCTTGCGTTTCGGGCACTTTACCCTCAAAGGATTTCTGAATAAATACAAGGCTTCGATTGACAAAGTTTCCATACGCCCCTAAAAGTTCTCCGTTATGGCTATTGATGAATTCCCGCCAGGTAAAGTCTGTGTCCCGTTTTTCCGGACCGTTGCTTATCAGGAAATAACGGATAGAATCAGG
>DAIPML010000187.1:0-7158 GCA_036768735.1 Clostridiales bacterium
CCATATGGAGGATAACCCTAACCCACTGGAACGCACCACAAGCCTCGACCCGTTATTAAGGAACCCCCACTTATAGAAGTGGAGGTCTTGGAATTTTGAAAAAATCTCTGGAAAAACGCCTGTGTTTACGCTATCCAGGTGCTCGAACAACAACAGAAACGTGATTATTCAGAGGCTTTATAGTTAAGTAGGCTCCCACGAACTTAGATACATACCTTTGACTAAATACACGGGAACAGGAGAACAATATGGAAAATTATATAAGTAAACTAAAATGCACAGCAGAACATTTAAACGGTATTATCCAAAATAAACCTCACATTGCAGTTGTTTTAGGTTCGGGTCTCGGAAACCTTTCGGATTCCATATCCAATAAGATTGAAATTCCGTATGGGGAAATCCCCAATTTTCCGTCAACCACAGTTCCTGGCCATGATGGACGGCTTATTTTTGGAGAACTTGGGGGACGCAATATCGTTGCAATGAAAGGACGCTTTCATTATTATGAAGGCTGGGGCATGGACGAAGTAGTTTTCCCATTACGCATATTTAGGCTTTTAGGTGTTGAAAATCTGTTACTTACTAACGCTGCCGGAGGTATCAATACCCAATTCAGACCGGGTGATTTAATGCTTATAAAAGATCACATTGGATTTCTGGCTGAAAATCCACTTAGAGGTGCCAATGTTGAAGAGTTTGGTCCTCGTTTTCCTGACATGTCCCAAATTTATGATAAAGAGCTTCTGGATATTTCAACTGAATGCGCCTTGAAATTGCATATTGAAATAAGGCGTGGTATTTATGCTTATGCAAAAGGTCCATCATTTGAAACGCCTGCGGAGATTAGAGTGTTCCACGCTTTTGGCGCAGATGCTGTTGGTATGTCAACAGTTCCGGAGGCTATTACCGCAAGGCATATGAATATGAAAGTTTTAGGTATATCGTGCATAACAAATATGGCAGCAGGCGTTTTACATCAAACACTGAATCACGAAGAGGTTATTGAAACAGGAAAACGTGTCAGTGAAAAGTTTTCCAAGCTTGTTACTGAAATCGTAAAAGTATGGTCATAAGCAAAACTACGGGAACAATACAGGTAATTGAAAAAGAAATACGTAACATATATTGTGGTTATTACCCAGAAAGTCACTTCGTGACTTTCTGATGAAATTGTGCGCTCGGCATGAGTGTAATCTAACGGGTGAAAGTCCAGAACACGCCCGGTAGTGGGAAGTGTATAGCTGAACAGCAAGGGTGTCCATCGTGAGGTGGAATCTGAAGGAAGCTGTAAGCAAATTCAATTTATATATATAAGTCATTAGATATATATGATGACTTATTTTTTGTGTAGCTTATTGATTTTCTTGAAGACCGCAGATACTATAAGGATTCCGAAAGCTATCAAGCTTGCCTTTGCAGCAGTTGCCACACCATATGCCATTGCTTCGGTATAGTTTTGTTCTGCCAATAACTGTATAGTGTGATAAGCGTCAACCCCCGGAACCAATGGAAAGATACCGGGTATGGAAAAAATAGTGGCAGGTGTTTTTCGAAGCCTGGCCATTATTTCACTGTAAACCGCAACTGCAGAAGAACCGAGAAAAACAGAGGCTAAGGCAGCGTCTGGGTATAGCAGCGAAAATTGATCCTTAATAAGCATACCAAGCATGCCCGCAAAACCGGCGAGAAGTATGTTGCGCCTAGGGACATTACACAGTATTGCAGGGAATAAGCTTCCCAAAAATGAAAAGAATACCCGAATCATATCTTTCTCCCTTGTGTACTATATATGTTGAATTAGAAATTCAAAATATATTGATGCAAATTGATGCACGTACCATTTGTTTTGGAATTAACTTCTTTTTCAGTTTATATAAAAAAATATTTTTCCATTGATAATGCAAGCCCTACACCCATCCCTAAGGCTATAACTGTCAATATCGCCTCGCCAAGGCGAGTTAATCCACTTACACTGTCGCCGACAAGCAGATCCCGTATTCCATTAGTCATCGAAACACCGGGAAGATATAGTATAACAGAAGAAATTATAATAATGTAAACATTACCGCCAACATAAAAAAATGAGGTTAATAAGCTAAGAATCCCGCATACACATCCGAGAACAAAATGGATTAGAAAAGGGAAGTAGTCAGCCTTTAGCATTAGAACGTTTAGGATGTATGCAATAAGCCCTGTTATCATAGCAGCGAAACTATCCTCAATACTACCTCCGAAAAGCATGGCAAAAGCAAAGGTTACCACCGACGCTGAAACAAGCTGCAGTGGGGTATTATATGTTTTCAAAGCTTTAATATTATCTAATTCCTTCATGGCTTCCAAATAAGATATTGGGTTCAAAGAAAGATTGCGGGAGAATGAGTTAACACTGTCTATTTTTAACAGGTTAAGTGTTCGAACCTTTATACGCCTGGCAGAAGTTTCTGAAATTTGTTCGGGTGATACAACCGTAAGAAAGATGCTTGTTGGGAACACTATAGTTTCACAGGAAAAACCAAGCCCATTGCAAATTTTATTTACACTCTCTTCAACGCGGTATGTTTCAGCGCCATTCCTTAAAAGAATTTCACCGGCTTCAAGTGCAATATGAAGCACTTCATTTATATTCATACAAGTATCCTCTAAAGCCAACGGACATTCACTTCTAGCCGGGAGTAAGGCCTATAATTCATAAGCATATCTATATGCCAATCTTTCCGCATATTCTCCTGCAAAGAAGCGCTAAAAAAAGAAATTCGCCGTTTTTTTGCGACATATTTATTATTGTGATTCTTGTGTCAATCATATTATAAATATGGATATTCTTCAATATTAATTTTATCAAACCCACGCAGCGTAAAGCATATTCTACAAGCAAAAACGCGTGTTGCGCACAAAACACGCAATGAAGGCGCTAAAGCGCTCGCATATAACAGGTAGAGGCTTGCGGTGCGCTTCAACGAGTACACGCCTGCATTGGCGCGCAATTTACACAAACACTCATTGAAAAACTAGCCACCCGCTTCTTCGCATAAAAGTTTAACCTGTAACTTTCAGTAAGCTTATGGGAAGCCAGTAATGTAAAATCTGGAGTAGATATCAAATCATTGTCTAAAACAATGTACTAATGGCAAATTGAACATAGACTAAAGATGATTGAATATAATTGTAAATATACTTGAACCTGAAATGCCCTAATGATATAATATGGTTATCCAGCCTTCATACGAAAGCTGATGAAAGTTAAAATTTTTAAATCTCATCAGAAAGTCACTTCGTGACCTTCTGGGAGATAACCATATTATAAATCTTATGGAATCATAGTAAACAAAGGGGAATTTAATATTTATCGGGGTAGGAGAAAAAATATGAAAAGTATTGTTCGAGATATAAGCCTTGCACCAATGGGAAGACAAAAAATAGAATGGGCAAAAAGGAATATGCCCATTCTAAGCAAAATAGAGGATGAATTCATAAAAACCCGTCCTTTTGAGGGGATAAAAATTTCGCTTTCCATCCATTTAGAAGCAAAAACAGCATATCTGTCTAAGGTTTTAGCCTCCGGAGGAGCACAAATGGCTGTTACGGGAAGCAACCCTCTTTCAACCCAGGATGATGTCGCTGCAGCTCTTGCTGCCGACGGTATTAATGTTTATGCATGGTACGGTTCCACAGAATCTGAATATCAAAATCATATAGATAAGACCCTTGAACATGGTCCTCAGATAATAATCGACGATGGAGGAGATCTTATACAGGCACTGCACACACGTAAGAGAGATTTGCTACCTGGCGTATATGGTGGTTGTGAGGAGACTACGACGGGGATTTTACGCCTTAAGGCAATGGCGAATGAGGGTGTATTAAAAGTACCGATGATGGCTGTAAACGATGCTTTGTGCAAGCATTTATTTGATAACCGTTACGGGACTGGCCAATCTGTCTGGGATGGGATTAACAGAACAACAAACCTAATTGTTGCCGGTAAAACCATTGTGGTAGCAGGATATGGATGGTGTGGTAGAGGTGTTGCCATGAGGGCGAAAGGTCTTGGCGCAAACGTAGTTGTTACCGAAGTCGATCCTGTAAAAGCAATTGAAGCATTAATGGATGGGTTTCAGGTTATGACTATGGACAAAGCATCAGAGATTGGAGACTTTTTTGTTACTGTAACCGGTTGTGAGAATGTTATTGTGAAGAAGCATTTTGGAAAAATGAAAGATGGTGCTGTACTGTGTAATGCAGGGCACTTCAATGTAGAAATTTGCATACCTGATTTGGAGGATTTGTCATCTGAAATTACTCAATCAAGAAAAAATATTGTCTGTTATACGATGGAAAGCGGACGACGGTTGTATTTGCTTGGAGAAGGCAGGCTTGTAAATTTAGCTTGCGGTGATGGGCACCCTGCGGAAATAATGGATATGAGCTTTGCTGTTCAAGCGTGTGCGTCACAATATATAGCTACTCATCATAATAAGCTAAAGCCCGGTGTGTTTGAAATACCTCGGGAAATTGATTCAAAGATCTCTGAAATGAAGCTTGTAAGCCTTGGAATAACCATAGACAAGCTGACCTCTGAACAAGAGAAATATATTCATAGCTGGTAGGATTAATAGACTTGGATAACTGTAATTTTGTACGATTTGCAAATAGCATGTACGCTTACTATATTTATAACGAGACTCGAAGATGGGCCACCACCCACCTCTTCGCACGACATGCGTTTTTTGCCCAAAGAACCCGCCACCAGGTATTTTTCAACCAGAATGGTTGAAAATATGCGAAGAGGTGTGGGGCATCTAAGCCTCGTTATATGTATAAGTAATGTGCAAACAGTATTGTGCAGCTTATGTAAACACATTTGGGAGTGATTAGTTTGGAAAAAGAGATATTGAATATGGAAGAAGCTGCGGAGCTCTATGGGGTTAGCGTAAAAACCTTTATAAAGCTTTTGCGGGAAGAAAATGTTCCAGCCAGAAAAATTGGAAGAGAATGGAGATTTTCGAAAAGCGCTCTTATAAATTGGTTATCAAAAGGAAGCTCAAAAGCTTATTCTTCAAGCGAACAGGAGTCCAGACGTTTTTTTGAGCAGGTTGCGGACAAATGGGAGCAGATAAGCGGTGAATATTATGATCATTCAATTATTAATAAAATAATTGATATGGATATTTTAAAAAATGATATGACTGTTATTGACTATGGAGCAGGGGACGGGTTTGTTTCAAGAGGAATTTCACCCTATGCGGGGAAAATCATAGCTATGGACACATCCAGCCCAATGCTTGATGAGCTTGAGAGAAAAGCCAGGCTACATGGTATTAAAAACATTATTACAATTGAGTGTGAAGAAAGCGAAGTTCCGCTTCGTGATGAAAAAGCGGATTTGATATGCGCTTCCATGATTTTGCATCATATTGAAAATCCCAAATCTTTAATTATGGAGTTTTATAGAGTTTTAAAATCCGATGGAATTTTGTTTATAGCTGACTTTTTACCTCATAATGATGATTTATTTAAGCAGGAGATGCATGATTATCACATGGGCATAAACCCGATTGCTCTTGAGCAGTGGCTTTTAGACTCAGGCTTTGGCAACATAAGCATTGAGAAACTGCCTGAAACGGGGAAAGACGAAAAAAATATATTTGTACTAACGGCAGTTAAGGTGACACAAATATGATTTGGATAGTTGCGGGTTTATCCGTTTTAATCGTTATTATTTTTATTATTGTTAATATTAAAGATAACAAGAACTGCAAGACTAATCAAATTATGCAAGCACCCTTGACCGATGGGAATGTGAGCGTTTTCATGGATAATAACGGTAAGATTGATGTAATCCCATTCAATTTTAACAAGCTTAAACAGGGAAGAGCGTCGGATTTTCCGTTAACAATTATGAAGCCATATACTCAAGATGATGTTGGAGCTTTAATACGGGAAGGTCTGAAGCTGTCGGGAAGCGAAAAAAGCTTATCAAGTAAAGTACTAATGGAAGCTCTTGGCTTTTTTGACTGGAAGGACTACTCAAAAGGTAGAAAGAGCGTATCACTCACATGCAAAAAGCAGGAGATTGCATTTAATTCCACAATACGGCGTAGTGACGGGTCTTACGCCTTCCGAGTAAGAGGATTTGAAAAGGTTTTTCCGGCCAAGCTATCAAATTACGAATTAGGCAATGAAGTACTTAATATGATAAAGCTCTCCATTTAGCTAAAACAGAAAGGCTGTGATGTGTTTGCCGAAAAAAGATACCAAGGAAAAAGAAGCAAAGATTAAAGAAACTATGAAAAAAGGAACCCTAAAAGAAGATACCACAAAAGAAAGAACCAAAAAAGCAGAAGCCACAAAAGAAGTAAACAAAAAAGAAGAAACCGCAAAAGAAGAAACTGCAAAAAAGAGAGCTAAAAAAACAAGAAACATAAAAAAAGAAACTATAAAAGAAGTGGAACTATACGAACCAGTTCGGGAATTCCTTTCAAATAGAGGTTTTGCGGTAAACAGTGAAGTATTAAACTGTGATGTTACAGCGCTGCTTGAAGAGTTGTTGGTAGTTGTGGAGATGAAAACCAGCCTTAATTTAGATGTTGTTCTGCAGGCGGTTGAAAGACAGCGATTTGCAGACCTTGTTTATATTGCCGTGCCTAAAAACGGTCGCATATTGTTTACAAAGAGATGGAAAAAAATCTGTCATTTATTAAGGAGATTAGAGGTTGGTTTGCTGCTCGTTACAGTGAATAAGGATTTCTCATATGTTGAGGAAGCGTTAAAGCCAATTCCTTTTGACCGTGCAAGAAGTATATCTGCCGCTCAAAGAAAAAGAAAAAATGTTATTAAAGAAGTCAGTGAAAGACATGGGGATTATAATACGGGAGGAAGTAATAAAAAGAAGCTTGTTACCTCATATAGAGAGTCCGCAATTCAAATTGCTGTTATATTAGAAAAGCTCCAATCCTGTTCAATAAAGGAAATAAGAGAAGCAGGAGACTTACCTCAAAAGACTGCAAAGATTCTTCAGGACAACCATTACGGATGGTTTGCCCGGGAAAAACGTGGTGTCTACTGTCTGACTGAAAAGGGTGCTGAAGAATTAAAGGATTATAGTGAATTAGCAAAGCTTTATAAGGACAGAATAATTGAATCCAGCATTGATACAAC
>DAIPML010000188.1:0-7149 GCA_036768735.1 Clostridiales bacterium
AGGCATATAATATCCTCGGTGACGAGGATATTATATCATGATTTCGAAGAAATGCGTGATATAATTGCGCATGTGCGTTTCTGCCTTTGGCAGAAAATATCGCACGCGCACCAATTCCGCCGGAGGCATATAATATCCTCGGTGACGAGGATATTATATCATGATTTCGAAGAAATGCATGATATAATTGCGCATATGCTCACGTTTTGCTAGCAAAACGTTACCTATACAGCCAACCGCAGGTTATCTTTTTCTGTCTATCATATTTTTATAGATTTAACAACACAAACAAGAAGTCTCCCACCTCTAAGCCACATTACTCACTTTAGTGAGAGTGAAGGTGGGGGATGAATTGTCTTCAAAGACTCTCCGAATCCACCACAAAAAAAGATACAATAAATATCCAAAAAAAATTGAAAAACGAATTATTATGTAATAAAATAGGGTCAGTAATAAATAAATAAGCACAGGTGAAAATCATTGAACTCGTTCAGCTAAAGCTGAACATCGGAACTTCGGTGGAGGACTCTACCCCCACCGAAGCAGGTATAAGGAACCCCCACTTATAGAAGTGGGGGTCTCATGAATTAGATCAACAAACGACAATGGGTTCGGGATGCTGAAAACCTTTTTGGCGTATAAGCTATCAGAGCAAGGCAAGTTCTTGATTGTAATTGATAAGTGGTATCCATCAAGTAAGACATGTCATGTATGCGGAGAAAAAAACAAAGCATTGACATTATCTGATCGGGTATGGGGTTGTAAAAAATGCGGAACAATGTTGGAGCGCGATATAAACGCAGCAATCAATATCAAACGAGAGGGTTGCCGTATTCTTGGAATAGAAGAAATGAAACATATAGAACCATTGGACAAATGGGGATAGCCTGGTAATTATATCGGCGTTAGCCGATACATCCCAGGAAGCCCCCGCCTCTATAGGCGGCGGGAGTATGTCACTATAATATAAAAACTAGTATAGACCGATATAAGATATATATATATATATATATGTATGTATATAAATCGATACAAAAGAGGAAAACAATGAGAATATTATCGTGGAATGTCAACCAGGGCAAAGATTGTTCTGATTTGATGGATATGATTGATACCTTGCAGGAGCATCAACCAGAGGTTATTTTTTTGCATGATTTTTTAAATAATCGTCATGGTCAGATAGTCCGTAATGCAATGAAAGAAATTGGATGTGAGTATCAATACTTTACAGGCAATGGCACAACGAGTGGTATTCTTATTTTATCACGCAAACATTTTTATCTTAACAGATGTAATTATATAAAGCCATCGAAAAGTTACGGGTGGCTAGATATAATGTTTGCTGATTATAGAGTGAGCATCTTAGCGGTCAATATTCCTAAATACGATCATCATATAAATACAAATGAATATTGGGAGCGCCTGTTGGAATATTCGAAAATAAAGACTGTAGATGATTGTATAATAATTGGTACCCTCTGCCAAGATAGCAGCGCAAATTCCGAAAAGCAGCAACAGCCAATAAAGGAAATAGTGGACACAGGATGGGTGGACTTAATACAATATTGCCAAAATAAAAAAAGGGCAACTGTGAAAGATCATAAAAGGAATATTTTAACAAGAACAGAATACGCATTTGCAACCAGGTTGGTCAAGGAATCTGTAGAAACTGCATATATCTCAAATCTGGATAGTGAAAAAGGTTTTATGAGAATGCCAATGGTTTTGGAATTAGCATGATCGTGTAACCGTATTTTTTTCAATATACAAAGCTACAATATGGATCCTGCTCTAATTCATACAAAAACAGAGTTATGCAATTTTTTTCGTTGTTCTTATTATTCATAATTATCACATAACAATAGTTGCAAGGCATAGGGTGGCTTGACTTAGTGCTATAATTCCATATAATAAAAAGAAGTATTAAATAATTTAATGACTATAACTTTTAGTCAGTAACCTTATGTTAATTGAACCTGGAACCAGTATAATAAGGCTGCATACCTTTACTCAGGCTGCATTGTGAATAGGTGCATAACTTTGCAAAGGTAAAGTATAATGAACTAACGACATAGTCATTAATATTTTTTCTATTTGCATATAGGTAAGTTTTAACAAAACACCTCTAAGGCATCTGCCTAATGTGGCCTATAGGATGCAAAACAGGTAATGTATTTTTAATTAGATTGGTTAAAAACTTTTTATGCATGTGATCTTTTAAGGCTATTAGTAGACAAATAAAATAAAACATAGCTCTCTGTTTTTCCGAGAGCGTACTAAATAAAAAAGAAGAGGTGAATCATATGTCAGATACAATCACCAAAAAAATACTGGATAAGCATATAATAGAGGGTGAAAAGAAAATTGGAGCCGAAGTTGCTTTGCATATTGACAACACGCTTACCCAGGACGCTACAGGTACCATGGCATATCTGCAATTTGAAGCGATCGGAATTGATAGGGTAAAAACAGAGCTTAGCGTAAGCTTTGTTGACCATAATACACTACAAACAGATTACAAAAACGCTGATGATCATCAGTTTTTACAATCAATTGCCCAAAGATACGGTATTTATTTTTCAAAGCCGGGAAACGGAATTTGCCACCAACTATTTTTAGAAAGATTCGCAAAACCAGGTAACACCTTAATAGGTTCAGATAGCCATACTCCCACTGCAGGCGGTATAGGATGCTTAGCAATGGGTGCGGGCGGGTTGGATGTTGCATGTGCCATGGCTGGGGCTCCTTTCAGAATTAAATACCCTAAGGTAATAGGCGTTCATCTGATAGGAAAGCTTAATAACTGGGTGTCCGCAAAGGATGTAATTCTTGAAGTTCTTCGCTTGATTGATGTAAAAGGTGGAGTTGGAGCGGTTCTGGAGTATTACGGTGATGGTGTTAAGACACTTAGTGTGACAGATAGGGCAACGATTACAAACATGGGAACAGAAACAGGCTGCACCACAAGCATATTCCCAAGTGACGAAATAACTAAAGCTTTTTTGATTGCTCAGGGTAGAGGAGAACAATGGGTTGAACTTTTTGCTGATGATAATGTCGTATATGACGAAGTTATTGAAGTGGATCTTTCCAAGCTTGAGCCTATGGTTGCAATGCCGCATAGCCCCGGCAATGTTAAAACTGTACGTGAAGTTGGTAAAATAAAGGTTGACCAGGTTGCAATCGGCTCCTGCACAAATTCTTCCTTAAGAGATCTGAAAATTGTGGCTAATGTGCTTAAAGGGAATACGATATTAAGTAGCCTTCATGCTGTTATAAGCCCGGGTTCACGTCAGGTCGTGGAGCATTTGGTTGACAGCGGAGAATACAGTTACATCGTCAGGTCAGGCTTCAGGGTGTTGGAGAATTCATGCGGTCCATGTATTGGAATGGGGTGTGCACCAAGCACGGGAGCAATATCTGTGAGGACATTTAACCGCAACTTTAAGGGACGCAGCGGGACTGCCGATGCAGGTGTATATCTTGTCAGCCCCGAGGTGGCAGTAGCAACTGCCATAAAAGGTTATCTTGCTGATCCGAGAGAGCTGGGTGACTATCCGGAGATAAGCATGCCGGAACAATATTATGTAAATGACAATATGATTTTAAATCCGCTGCCCCTAGAAGAAGCAAAGAATATTGAAATCAAAAGAGGACCAAATATTAAACCATTACCAAAGTTTAAACCGATTGAAAATGAGCTTACCGGTAAGGTTCTGATAAAGGTAGAGGACAATATCACAACAGATCATATTATGCCTGCGGGCGCAAAAATATTGCCGCTAAGAAGCAATATTCCGGAGATCTCAAAATATGTTTTTGAAGCTTTGGATTCAAGCTTTTATAATAAGGCAAAGGAATTTGATGGCGGCTTTATTGTCGGGGGAGAAAATTATGGTCAGGGTTCCAGCCGTGAGCATGCAGCTTTAGCACCAAAGTACCTGGGAGTGAAAGCAGTAATAACAAAATCTTTTGCTCGCATACATCAGGCAAATCTTATAAATTTTGGTATTGTGCCGCTTACATTTGTTAATCCTGATGATTATGACATGATTGATGAAAAGGATGAACTGGAAATTCAAATTGGTGACTTAACAGGAGACTGCTTCTTGTATAATAAAACAAAGGAAAAGAAAATAAAGCTTACACATTCGTTGTCAAAATTAGATGCAGAAATTTTAAAAACAGGCGGGAAGCTACCGTGGATTAGGAAAAATATGGAGAGGTAAAATTGATATGCGTAAAATTATTATGAAAAATCCAATAGTCGAAATGGATGGGGATGAAATGACCCGCATCATCTGGAAATATATAAAGGATGAGCTTTTGACCCCATTTATCGATTTGAAAACAGTATATTATGACTTAGGCCTTGAAAACAGGGATAAGACAGACGATCAGGTAACAATCGATGCAGCAGAAGCCACAAAGAAATATGGTGTTGCAGTAAAATGTGCCACCATAACACCCAATGCAGCAAGAGTTACAGAATACAATCTTAAAAAGATGTGGAAAAGCCCCAATGGAACCATAAGGGCAATTCTAGACGGGACGGTTTTCCGCGCACCCATATTGGTAAAAGGTATAAATCCATTTGTTAGATCATGGACAAAACCGATTACCATTGCCAGACATGCTTATGGAGATATTTATAAAAATACGGAGATGCGTATCGAGAAGTCCGGAAAGGCAGAGCTTGTGTTTACTTCCGAGGATGGCTCTGAGACAAGAGAATTGATTCATTCGTTTGATGGAGCCGGGGTTGTAATGGGTATGCATAATACCGATGATTCTATTGAGAGCTTTGCAAAAGCCTGCTTTAATTACGCACTTGAGCAAAAACAGGATTTATGGTTTTCCACAAAGGATACTATTTCAAAAACTTATGACCATCACTTTAAGGATGTGTTTCAAGAGATTTATGAAAAAGAGTACGAGAAAGCTTTTAAAAACGCAGGTATTGAATATTTTTACACATTAATAGATGATGCCGTAGCTAGAGTTATACGCTCGGAAGGCGGATTTGTGTGGGCATGCAAAAACTATGACGGGGATGTTATGTCGGATATGGTAGCAACTGCTTTTGGAAGCCTTGCCATGATGACATCAGTATTGGTTTCTCCTGAAGGTTATTATGAGTATGAAGCAGCACATGGAACTGTCCAAAGGCACTATTATCGTCATTTAGAAGGAAAACCTACCTCAACCAATGCCATGGCCACCATTTTTGCATGGACAGGTGCTCTTAAAAAACGCGGAGAAATGGATGGATTAACGGAACTGATTAATTTTGCTGACAGGCTGGAGCAAGCTTCAACAAAGACAATTGAAGAGGGTGTAATGACAGGCGATTTAACTGCTTTATCCGATCTGCCTAATAAAAAGACAGTTAATACACTCGAATTTCTGAAAGAGATTAGAAAAAGACTTGAGCAAGAGTGACAAAAATTGTCGAAAAAACGTATAATAATGCTTGACAATTATTTTCATTGAGCTATAATTATATTGTAGATGTTACCAGAAATTTAAACACTTTTTGGCATCAAAATATCGACAGACTTTCAGCCGATAATGGCAAACCTGTTGAAAAGCAGGGGCGCAAAGCTATAGGACCTAAAGCGAAAGCAATGGTAGCCTAGCCACCGAAATGGGAGTTTTTTTGTTTTCTATTTTCCGGTGCAAACTGAGAGTCATATAAATTAATAAATGCATAAGTGATGTAGAGTCTTTTCATCGATAAAGGTAAACCTGTCGAAAGACAGGGGCGCAAAGCTATAGGACCTAAAGCGAAAGCAATGGTAGCCTAGCCGCCGAAAGGAGAGGTTTTCTTTGAAAAAAGTTATCACTTCACTAACGGTATTCGTGCTTGTGCTTTTTATAATGTTCAATGTTAACGTAAATGCAGCATCAGATTTTTTAGATGTAGGTATGACTTCCAACGGTATTGTGGGCATTGAATATCTCAAAAACGAAGGCAGCCGTTTTAAAGTGGTAGTGTCAAAGGACTCAGAAAAATATTATTATGATTATTCCGGGTTGAAAAAAGAGTACTTCCCCTTGCAATGCGGCAGCGGAAAATATGAAGTATCTATTTTTGAAAATTTATATGGGACAACCTATAAGCTAATAAAATCTGAAATTATTGACGTTAATTTGGGCTTTGAATACAATGTTTATCTCCAGTCTGTTCAGAATGTGTGCTGGAATTACGATATGTCTGCGATTTCTAAAGCGGCAGAGCTTACTAATGGGTTGGAGTTAACAGCTGATAAGGTTGAAGCAGTCTACAATTATATTATTGAAAACATAGACTACGACTATAAAAAAATAAACAATATAGACAAGCTTTATGTGCCGGATATTGAAGAAATTTTTAATTCGGGTAAGGGTATTTGCTATGACTATTCATCATTATTGGCTTCTATGCTTAGAAGCCAAGGGATACCTACCAAGCTTGTAAAGGGATATTCAGAAAATGTTAACGGTTACCATGCATGGAATGAAGTGCTTATTGATGAAGAATGGGTAATAATTGACACTACATATGACGCTGTTAAGATGCAGCTAAAAGCGCTATCTACCATCGAAAAAAATATAAATGAATATGAAGCAGTAAGGGTTTATTAAAGAGTACACGATCGGTGGTTATTCCTTCCCTTCAATACAGGTTTTGGATAACCACCGCCTTTTAAAAGCATTTCATGCTGCCTGTCCTGTTCCTAACTACACGTTATATCAGGGCAGGTGGCTTTTTTATTTTTTTAGTATCTTTCTTTCAAGCATTGCAGCTTTGCAGCAATGTGTTATAATTATGACATTGCAGCGAAACTACGAGTATTCAGGAGTTTATCAAACACCCTTTCGCGGGTTTAATCCCACACTGAAGAGTTGTTTAATAAAACGCTCGCAGCGTAAAGCGTATTTTGATAGCTAAAACGCGTGTTGCACCCAAAATGCGTAATGAATTTGCTAAAGCGCCATGACGTATTTTGCTAGCAAAAATGCGGGTTTGGTGCTCAATTCGCACTAGCGCTCATTGAAAACCTCAATAGAAAGATATTTACATAACTGTTTTCACTGCAGTTATTTTGGACAATAATATGGTTATCACCCAGAAAGTCACAAAGTGACTTTCTGATGAAATTTAAG
>DAIPML010000189.1:0-7132 GCA_036768735.1 Clostridiales bacterium
GCAGATAGTTAAAACTAAAAACTTGGACAGGACAATCATGATTTTGGTGTTTCCTGTGTTTATTGAATTACTTCTTCAGACATTAGTAGGGTACATAGATGTAATCATGATTGGACGGCTTGGCACAAACGAGCTTGCAACCATTCAAATCTGTAATTCGCCTGTAAATACAGTTATAGCAATATTTACTGCATTTAGCATTGGCTGCACAGCTTTAATCACAAGGTATACGGGAAATGGTGACAAAGACAATGTGGATAAATGCATAGGTCAGACAATAATTATATCTGTAATTATTTCTTGTTTACTATTTATTGTGTTTTACTTTTTCAGGCATAGCATTTTGGTTTTAATGGGGGCAGAAGAAGATATAGCTGCAAATGCAGATATGTATATAAAAATCATTTCGTTTAGTATACCGTGTCTTGTTTTCAGCACATTGATGTATGGTTTAATCAGAGGGATGGGGAACACAAAAATCCCTATGTATATAAATGTGGTTCAGAATATCATACATTTAATTCTGAATTTCTATTTTATATATGGTACAAGAAGCGTTACTCTTTTTGACCGGTGGGTTATAGAACTGCCCGGGTTGAATTTAGGAATAAAAGGTGCGGCAATATCCACACTTATAAGCAGAATATGGTGTGTCTTCGGTATTCTTGGTTACTATGGTTTTATAAATAAAACAGTTATCCCTCGTAGATATTTTAAACCCGACAAGGGCATGCTTAAATCAATTATGAGGATAGGCTTGCCTGCTTCGCTTGAGCAGATGATATTCAAGGTTGGAATGCTGCTGTTTATGAGATTTATTATTTTTTTGGGAAGTGTAGCTGTAGCATCACATGCAGTGGCTGAAACTGCGGAGATGTTATCTTTTTTGCCGGGATCTGCATTCCAAATTGTGGCTATAACCTTAACAGGACAGTTTCTTGGAGCGGGAATGGCAGACTCGGCAGAGTTAAGTGTTAAGAAGGTGGACAGACTGGCAAGGATTTTTATGGGTGGGATTGGGTTGCTTTTTGTTATTACGCCCAGATTATTCACAAGCTTATTTTCAACAGATGAAGAGGTTATATCACTTGCATCGACTGTTCTTAGAATTGAAGGGTTTGCACAAATATTCCTGGCAAGGTTTTTCGTGTATGCCGGTGTATTAAGAGGGATCGGGAGAACAAAAGATGTTTTGGTAACGTCCATTATTGGAGTTTGGTGTGTAAGACTTGTAGTTTGCGCCATAGCTGTATTTGTTTTTAAAGCAGGACTTGTTGGCGCCTGGGTTGCAATGTTTTTGGATCTCTTTATAAGAGCGATTATAATCACAGGTAAGACTAAAAAGTACGACTGGAAAAAAGAAGCTTGTATACCCGGTATGTGATATAAAAGCATCAGCTTTTGCAGCGATATGTTCCCATACTTTGTTTTTCAGCTACAATAAAGGAGATTATACATGGGTTGTTTGCAAGTATTTGACAAACAGTCTTTTCTAATCGGGTGTAATTATTGGGCATCACATGCAGGAACAGCGATGTGGCGAGAATGGAGACCTGAAATAGTGGAAAAGGATTTTAAAAGGTTATCTGAAGAAGGGCTTGAGATCCTCAGAGTGTTCCCTCTGTGGTCGGACTTTCAGCCATTAACCCTTCTTTTAGGCTACAATGGAAAGCCTGTGGAGTACAGGTTTGGTGAAAAGCCTCTGCCTGATACAGAGGAAGGACATGCTGGTGTTTCCTCAGAAGCCATAAGCTATTTTAACGAAATGACGAAATTGGCAGAGAAGTATAACCTTAAGCTTATTGTAGGTCTTGTCACAGGCTGGATGAGCGGCAGATTATTTGTTCCGCCTGCATTCGAAAGAAAGAATGCGTTGACAGATCCTTCTGTTCTAGTCTGGCAAACCCGTTTTGTGCAATATTTTGTTAAGCATTTCAAAGATAATAAATCAATAGTTGCATGGGATCTTGGAAACGAATGCAATTGCATCGCAAAAGTTTCTGACAGAGATTCTGCATGGATGTGGACAAGTGTGATAACTAATGCCATTAGAACAATTGACCGTTACCGCCCGGTTATTTCAGGTATGCATAGCCTAAACCCTGAAAAAGAGTGGACTATGCAGGATCAAGGCGAGCTAACAGATATTCTTACCACGCATCCGTATCCTATTTTCACCCCATATTGCAATTTGGATCCGATAAACACCATACGAACATTGCTTCATGCCTCTGCAGAATCTCTTTTCTATTCAGGAATAGGTGTAAAACCATGCCTTGTTGAGGAAATAGGCACTTTAGGTCCTATGGTTAGCAATGAAACCATTGCAGCTGATTTTGCCAGAACAAATCTTTTCTCCTGCTGGGTAAGCGGATGTGTTGGATTTTTATGGTGGTGTGCCTTTGAGCAAAATGAGCTTCCGCATGCTCCTTATGATTGGTTAGCAGTGGAAAGAGAACTTGGCCTCTTAACTACTAACGGCTTAGCTAAGCCTGTTATAAAAGAAATGGGGAAATTCAAAGAGTTACTTAAAAAGCTCCCTTTAAAAAGATTACCCAAAAGGTTAACGGACGCTGCCTGCATTTTAAGTATAGGTCAGGATCATTGGGGAGTAGCATTTAGCAGTATGATACTCGCAAAGCAGGCTGGATATGAGCTGGATTTTGTTTATCAGAATCAACCTCTGCCTGATGCGTCATTATACCTTCTACCATGCATCAGAGGTCAAATGGTTATGCCAAAAAGAAAATTTGATGAGCTTATGAAGCGGGTTGCAAAAGGGGCTACTCTGTATATTTCGTATGAGGGGGGGTTCCTTAGCAGCTTTGAGGAGTTGACCGGATTACGTGTCGCAGCAAGAGAAAAAGCTAACAAAAGCTTATCAATGACATTGAACTTTAGTGAAAATCCTGTTATTCTGGATTTAGACAAAAGCTTCAGATTAATCTTGGAGCCTATATCAGCAAAAGTGCTTGGAGCAGATAACGATAACAATCCTGTATTCACATGCGCTGAATATGGAAAAGGAAAGGTGTTTTTCTTAAACTTCCAGATGGAAACGTTTCTTGTGGGGAAACCAGGTGTATTCCATGAGCAGGATGCACAGCCCTACTGGCATATTTATGATAAAATAGCAGAAGAGGCATATAGTCGCCGCTTAATATGCAAAAAGGATCCTATGGTGGGAGTTACCGAGCATATTATAAGCGATAACAGCAGGATGATAGTTATGATTAATTATTCACCCTCTGGCAGGATTGTTTCTTTTAAGATTAAAGGTTGCTTTGCTGTAAATGAGGTTTTCTATGGTAATGTACCAATGCTTAACGAAGATGAGTATAGGGTTACCATCGAAAAAAACAATGCCGTTGTTTTTAAAATGGATCGCTCATGACGGCAACCATTTTTTGTTGAGTAAATGGAATGGAA
This sequence comes from Clostridiales bacterium, assembly GCA_036768735.1. Classification (GTDB taxonomy): domain Bacteria; phylum Bacillota; class Clostridia; order DSM-8532; family DSM-8532; genus JAAYGP01. Next base: position 3,430 of record DAIPML010000189.1, read on the forward strand.
ACACAATATGATTTTGCTATATCATTATGATTTATAGTGTTATAAGTGAGCTTGCTTGAAATTCAAGTATAAACCGGATTCCTCATCAAATTAGCGTAGACAAGATTCAATAAGCTCAAAATGCCATATATCGAATTATTAAAACAGTAAATGGTACTGGGGGATTCAGTTGTTCTTGTGTTTTTAAGAATACACGGAAAATTTTAGGATTAAGGATTTAAAAATTGTTGAAGCGGTCTCTCAGGTGGGTTGATTTATGAAAAAGAATGATGTCTTACTGATATTAATAGGTTTATTTATAGCCGCTGCAGCATGGTTTTGGTTAAATGGCAAACAGGAACCGACAGAGGGTACGGTTGTTATCTATAAAGACGGCAATGTTCACACAACATTTCCGCTCTCAAGTGATGAGATAATCACTATTGAAGATAAAGAGGGCGGAATTAATGTGGTTAGCATTAAAGACGGTAAAGCGGAAATGATTGATGCCAATTGCCCTGATAAACTATGCATTCACACAAGACCGGCTCAGAAAAACGGGCAGTCAATAGTATGCCTTCCGAACAGGGTTGTCGTTGAGGTAAAAAGTACTGAAAAGGATGTAATAGACGGGGTTTCTGAATAATGGAGCATAATAAGACAAAACAAATGATAATACTGTCTATGTTGACAGCGATGGCTATAATTCTACACTATATTGAAGGGTTTTTCCCATTGCCTGTTGCAATCCCGGGCATAAAGCTTGGTTTGTCAAACGTGGTTTCTTTGGTTGCACTATATCTTTTCGGACCGGGTTCGGCGTTCCTAATAATGATATTAAGAGTTTTAATGACTTCTTTTCTGTATAGCGGTCTATCCAGTGCTATTTTTAGTCTGGCAGGGGGACTTTCCGCAGTATCTTTTATGATAGCCATATGGAAGCTAAGAGATAAAGGGTTCAGCATTGTGGGAGCAAGCGTAGCCGGTGGTATATTTCATAATGTGGGTCAGCTTCTTGCGGCTTCATTTGTGTTGGGAACATTTACAGTATTCTCTTATTTGCCTGTTCTTGCTGTTTCGGGAATTGTTACAGGGGCGGCCACTGGAATTTTGGCAAACTTACTTGTTCCACGGCTTAAAAAAATTATTAGTATTTATTTAAATTGAATAAGAAAATAGCTATAAGGCTTCACACTTCCGTAAGTGAAAGAATATACTGATAATATCTAAATCTGATGAGCCAGGGGGTGCCCTTGATGAAAATCATTATTCTAAAAATGCCTCGTTTTTTAGGGGGCCTGTTAAAAAAAGTTTTTAACATTCACTAATTCCAAAATTCTTTCTTTGGTTCAAGCAAAAACCCCCGGAACAAGTCCGGGGGTAATGTTTTGCAAGGTTATACTGATTTTTTTATGGAACGCATGCAGCTTGTGCAGACGAACGCTTTTCTTGATGCACCGTCTATAGTCATATTAACCTTTTTTACATTGGTTTTCCAGGCTTTATTAGATCTTCTGTGTGAATGGCTTACCTGAATTCCAAACTTTTGACCTCTTTCGCATATTTCACATTTTGCCATTGCTACACACCTCCTTAGAAAAAATAGCTTATAATTCTCGATAAAACCGTTTGTATAACGCACATAATCCGATTTAATCTGTTTTCATCTAAAAACCTTCACTGAATCACAGCACCTAATATTCTAACACAGCCCCCATAACAAATGCAAGTTTTTTTTCGCGGACAAAAAAATGCCCTACATTGCATTTTCATAAAAAATAGTATAGACTTTTTTTAGCAGCTTTTATGGAAAGGATTGAGTTCACTGGTTAATTACGAGATTAATTCGTTAATGAATAAAAACATTCAAACCGTTCAGATGGTGGGCAAAGTAAAAGCACAAAAGCTGAACAAGCTTGGTATAAGAACTGTTGGAGAACTTATCACATACTTTCCGAGGGACTATGAAGACAGAAGCATGGAAAAAAAGGTTTCAGAGCTTATGGATGGTGACGAATGCTCTGTTTTTCTTACTGTTCTTTCTGATGTAACAATGAATAGACCAAGACCGAGAATGAGCATATATAAGGTTACTGCGGGTGATGATAGCGGAGTTATGACCCTTGTTTGGTTTAATCAAGGATATATAAAAGACCAAATAAAAAAAGGAAGCAAGTATGTTTTTTACGGAAAGGTTAAAAAACGTGGTAGTTTTATTGAGATAACAAATCCTATTTTCGAGAATGAAAATACTGTCAGGAAAAAGACCACAGGCATTCAACCTGTTTATCCGCTAACTGAAGGTATAACTCAAAATTGGCTAAGGATGGTGCAGAGAAACGCTCTTGACATGGTTATTGGAAAAATAACTGAAATACTGCCCGATGAATTAAGAGAAAAATATTCTTTATCCGAAATTAATTATTCATTAGAAAAAATTCATTTCCCATCAGATTTTGATGAAAAAGACAGAGTGCGAAAACGTCTTGTGTTTGAAGAACTACTTATGCTTCAGTTAGGGCTTTTGCACTTAAAAAGAGGTCAGATAAATGTTTCCGGAATACAATTTGAAAAAAAGAAGGAAATTGCACAGTTTATAGACCGTCTTCCTTTTCAGCTTACGAATGCACAGCTTAAAGTATTTAATGAAATTGAAAGCGATATGATCGGTGAAAAACAGATGAATAGGCTTGTTCAGGGTGATGTTGGTTCCGGAAAAACAATTGTTGCTGTCATCGCAATATTACTTGCAGCGCTCAACGGATACCAGGCTGCTTTCATGGTTCCCACCGAGATTCTTGCCGAGCAGCATTATAGAAGCATTGAGCCAATGCTTAGCTTATATGGCATTAGAACTGTTTTATTAACCGGAAGCATAACAAAAAAAGAGAAAGAGCGCATAAAAGAGGGTATACTGAACAAGGAATTTGATTTAGTTATTGGAACTCACGCTCTCTTAGAGGGAGATGTTGTTTTTCATAATCTTGGTTTTGTGGTGACCGATGAACAGCATCGCTTTGGAGTGAAGCAAAGGGCGGCATTATCATCAAAATCTACCCCCGATATTCTTGTTATGACTGCAACCCCTATTCCAAGAACTCTTGCTCTTATCCTTTACGGTGATCTTGATATTTCCACAATAGATGAATTACCGCCAAACAGAAAAAAAATCGAAACCTATGCCGTAGGAGAAAACATGCGTGAAAGAATCTACCGGTTTATAAGGAAAAAAGCTCAGGAAGGGCGGCAGGCTTATGTTATCTGTCCTCTTGTGGAGGAATCTGAAGAAATTGAAGCTGAGGCCGCCACAACACTTGCTTCGAAATTAGAGAAAGAGAATCTTAACGGGTTATCTATTGGCTTGATACACGGAAAAATGAAGTATACTGAAAAAGAAAGTGTAATGAGGGAATTCTCAAAAGGGAATATTCAGGTTCTTGTTTCAACAACAGTTGTTGAGGTCGGTGTGAACGTTACAAATGCGTGCGTAATGGTTATTGAAAATGCGGAACGATTTGGGCTTGCGCAGCTCCATCAGCTGCGTGGACGAGTCGGACGCGGAGAGCACCAATCATTCTGTATCCTTATATGCCAGAGCCAAAATGAAATAGCAAGAAAACGAATGGAGATTATGGTAAGCTTTTCAGATGGGTTTAAAATCTCAGAAAAAGACATGAAGCTAAGAGGTCCAGGTGATATTTTTGGAATCCGCCAGCACGGTCTT
>DAIPML010000190.1:0-7119 GCA_036768735.1 Clostridiales bacterium
AGTCCAAATAACATCCGTATTACTCTTTCAGATGAATTTATATTAAATTGAAAACAGTTTATAAATAGAACATGGAAGGGGCTGTACCAGAAAATTTCTAGTACAGCCCTTTTTCTTATCTGGAATTTAAATCATGGGGCGACTGAAGGATCGGGAACCAAGGAATATTCTTCCGTGATTTCATCCAACAGGCTAACGGGAAGATGCAAATATACTGCAAAGTCAGGATGGTAGACTAACCCGAAGCCGAACATCACCCCGTCTTTTTCATCCTCACAATCAATCATAAAGACGCAGTAATTATGTGGATGTCCAGCATTCAAATTAAGGATTACTTCCGCATCCGATAATTCCGGCGGAGGTGCTCCTTCCGGGGTTAATTCATAATAGTCAAAATCTTTCCAACCTTTTTTGATGTAGGTGGCATATAGTTCCTGAAGTTGCCTGGTCGATAAATGGCTTATGTCGTAAAAACGTTCAAGCATGATCCTTATTTTATTGAAACAAAGTTATAAATTAAAAATTAAGATTCAATCCAATTGTTCACGAAATATATGACAATCATTATCTGTTTTGGTTATCTGTATTTACACATCCGAAAATTAATTAAAATCAATATGCACAATTGAAAATTTCGACCAAAAAAGAGGCTCAAAAGAGCCCCTCATCTGCTAAACTTAAATAGTTTTCTTCTGTAACAATGATATGATCTAAAAGCTGAATATCCATCAAACCACAGGCTTCTTTCAGTTTCTTGGTAAGAAAAACATCCTGCGGACTCGGACTCAAGGCCCCACTCGGATGGTTATGGGCCAGGCAAATCCCTGAACAATTAACTTTAAGTGCGGTTTGCAGAATAATCCGGATATCAACTACCGTACCGCTCATTCCTCCCGAACTAACCAACATGATGCCTAAAACACGGTTGGCTCTATTTAAAAACATCACATGACACTCTTCGTGATGCTGCATGCAATCCTTATGTGCTTCCCTGAATATTTTGGAAGCATCTCTTGAACAAGTAATTCTAGGGCGATCACTTGTTTTAACTTTATCAGAATAAGATACTTTAATTTCCGGAATATTGAAATAATCTACTTGCATAATAACAAAGTTTTAATTGTGAAACAATAATTTTTTGCTTTCACAACCACAGGAAATATGCTCACTTCATGCAAGGTTTTGACGAAGAATACTCTTTTTTCTTTCGGCTTGCCGATAAAAAGAAAAAAGGAAGATTGTTCGTCAAACCATAAGGCTTGACCTTGCTACTTGTGAGAAATTTCCTGTAACTTTGCTAAAAAATTAGTGGAGAAACGATACTATATTCCAATTGCTGGCATATAGATTGCAATTGTCATTCAATGGCTTTTTGTTACTTTTTCTCCGCATTTTTTATATGCTCATGGAAAAAGTAACGGGCGAAAAATCGCCCGCCTTATCTATTCCCTTTTTTGTTTTTGGTATCTAAAAATAAACCAACTATCTCTATAATCCTCTCCAACTAAAATAAAAACTCCTGAATATCCACTCTGGTCGGCAAATTTCTTGGCTTCCGATATGGATGGGAATTCACCCAATTTCCTAAACCCCACAAATAGTTTGTACATATTGCTCTATTACTGTTATGCTGTTAATCTCTGTTCAATAAGTGATATATTATTGTTTACAAGGTTAACAATCCTATCGTGGTATTTGGTATTCTTATTGCATAATCCTCTCGACTGGACGACCTGCAGTTTAGTCAATGATACTTCTATTGTTTCAACCTTTTTCCCATCGACACAAGCGGATAGAATGAGGGAATTTGATTTTGAATGATAACTGCCTACACAATGGTGCATCAGCTTGCCCTCCTTTATAATCTCTGCCACGCTTTCAAGGACATGTACGCTGATTTTTCCATCGGTGAAAACAAGTCCGAAAAACCTTTCTTTGACTTGCCTGAATTCGGCTTCTTTTTCGAGTTGTTTTTCAATTTCCTCTTGTGCATCGGCTTTCGCTTTTTTGATTACATATCGGTCGTGTTCTGCTTTCAGGTCGGCAGGACATACATATTTGGCATTATGCAGGTCTTTCCTGAAGAATCGGAGTAAGTCGATATAGTCGCACCAAAGGGTTGCATCCTTGATTTTATAATTATTCCGGATGCAGATACGGATGGATGCCCAATAGTTGTCAATATGCAGTTTCCAACCACTATCCATTATTCGCTCCAATAACTTGGCATAGCCTGTTTTTATCAATGTTTCGGCTCTGTTGTCGGTCATTAGGGTGCGGAACAGGTTTAAAGGTTTCTGTCCGTAAAACTCTTTTTTATAGCCTGTCCGTTTGAGTTCGGGGATCAGTTTTTGTCTTGGGTAAACCTCCCCGATACCAATCTTGTCATATACGTTTATGCAAAACTTGTTGCTGCTGTTCTCGCTCCGCAGTTCCAACGGGGTATGAACTATCCACGAATCGTAATAACACGTTCCCAATGTCTGGCGCAAACGGGCAAATGTGCAATACTTGCCATCAGGAGCAATCCACCGTTGCATCACTTCTGAATGGGTGTATCTCGGCAATTCTCCGACCTTAGCGGTATAGTTTACGATTATGGTACGCAATACCTGATATCTCTCACAGGAGGTTATAATGGTCATGTAGTAGCTTCCGCTAAATACCCGTTTCTTAGTGGTTTCAACCTTTAGTTTCGTATTGCATTCGGGACAGTTGCAATCTGTCAGGATAGAGACTAAATACCCTGCTCCCTGCCACGAATGACCGCATTTGGTACAGGTCATCTTACCTTTTTCGGTTCGGTGTCCGATATGTTCGATAGTGTTGTCATATCCCCACTGAATCTGTTCTTTAGTAAGTTTGGGCAGCTTCTTGCTTGCTTCCACTACCCGTTGTTGGAATTTATTCTTTGGTTTCATGTGATTACAATTTTAGAAGTCAAATAAACTGGGTTGGGGTGTTAGGAGCATTTTCCTGGCTTTCTTAACAGGCTGTGTCATCTTCCTGTATGTTTCATCATGTACTTTCTGTATGGCTTCTTTGCGTGCCTGTTCTTTTTCTTCTTCGGTCAGTTGCACCATATGGTTTACTACTACATGGGCGTTCATTGATTTTCCTATTTCGAGGTTGACTTCATCGTAATAGTGAACCGCCATACCAAAGATTTCGTCGTCCTCAAAGCCGTTACAACCTGAATTCTTAACTGTGTTCAGGATATAGGTTATACAGTCGTCTATGTTCTTGTTTTCTTTAGTGGTATATGCCCATTCAAATTGCGGATCGCTTGCTGCACGTTGTTCTAAATAGGCTTGTATGGTATTTTTGAAATGATTCGTTGATTTCATATTGTTGGTATTTGTGGGGTAGCATAACTACCCCTTGTTATACACTAATTCGTATTATTCTTTTTCCAGATTGTCATATATTGCAGTTCCTCCCGCTTAGTCTTCGAGAATACCCAACCTGCCTGTTTCTCGCCGTTGTGGGTCAGTCTCGGATTGAATTTTCCTCCCATTGCTTTAAGCAGGTCTTTGATTTCTTTGGTATCTCCGAAAAGTGCGATTGCTTTCTCCGAATAATCGACAATCTCAAAAGAGAGGTTATCTGCGTTTACATGGTATCCTTCCATCTGAATGATTTGGTTTACTTCTACTGCTCTTACTTCTGTGTCGGTGGTTGTACCCCCGAATAATGAATATAATTTTGTCATAACTGTTAATTTTAGAGGATGAATAATGCGATCAATGAAATAAGGAGGAACAGAAGCAAAATAGAGAATAACAGTTTGACAATCAGCTTAACTATACGCCATATCAGACGGGTAAGGAGATAAAAGGCAAACAAGGTCACCACCCACCCGAAAGACGCTGTAATGGAAGCTAAAGCCCACACAAGGGCACCTGCCAACACCAATTTGATGCTAGATGGAAAGTAGGAAATATTGTTTTCTTTATTTTTTTCTGTTCTTCTCATAATCATCGACTTTTTTTTATATGCCGGGACGGAGCCAGTGAGGTTTCTATTGTTTTATAGGCGGCAAAAGGTCAGATTGGCGGTATGACAAATTTTTTGGGAAAAATACGCTCGCCGCTTGCGGAAAGAGGAAGATTTTTTCCAAAACCCTTCAGGGCTTCAGAATTTACGTCATTCCGGGAATCTGAAATACCTTTGCCTATGAAAAATAGAAATCTCCATTGGGCTGTTCCTATACTAATGAGGAGATGATTATTAGAGAGAAGGATAGATAAAAATGAAGGTAAGACAATGAAAAGTATTACCGTCAATATTATCTCAATTTAGATATTCTGCAAACCGCTTTAGAAGAGATTATGAAATGATGTTATCTTTGTATAGCAATTTTTAAATAAGAAAATGAAAGAATTAGTTCCTTTATCCCAAAAGTATTTTGATCTAATAGCTCTATTTACAAGAGAACCATTTGTAAGATTATACATAAAAGAATTAGAATTTTATACCGATGGAGGTAGCTTAATAGGTTTTATCTGTTTGGATTTGATTGACAATAATTTTTCCGCAGGAATCTTATCCAGAGATAAATCAATGCAATATCGGGCTGTAAATGTAGCTGTTGATTTCCTTTCCATAGAGGATGCCAGAGAATGGATTAGTACTTCCTTTAACGAAAATGATATTATTATACATGACAACCAGAGTGAATATTTCGATTTATTTGAGGAATTGAAAAATGACGACGAACATATACATCCCCATTATAAACTTCTAAAAGAGTCTGATTTTTTTTCGAGCGCAAAAGAGACAGTCAAGGAAATTTCATATCATTATAAAGATATTGACGGAAATTTCATAGAACAATTTCAATCTTTAAATGGTTTTGATTCACGCATTTTTGAATTATATCTTTTTTGTTTTTTCAGAGAACAATTATTTTCATTTAAAAGAGAATTTGAAGTCCCTGACTTTATTATAAATAAATTTGGAGATGAAATTGCGGTTGAAGCCGTCACAATAAGCAGAAAAATTGAAAACATGAAAAATATAACAAATTATCAACCTAAAGCATTTGAAGAAATTACATCTGATTTAGAAGACAATGTTCCTTTAATGTTTGGAAGTGTTTTATTTGATAAAGCTAAAAAGAAGTATTGGGAGAAAGAAAATGTACGGGGAAAACCTTTCATAATCGCCGTCGCTGATTTCCATGATACTATGTCTATGACATGGACTTATAATTCGCTCCTTGAGTACTTGTATGGATACAGATATGATGAATATAAACATACAGAAGATGGAGAGTTGGTTATCAATCCTAAAAGGATAAATTATTTTAAGAAAAAAAATGGAACAAAAATACCTGCTGGATTTTTTTTAGATGAAAAAAATAAAAATATAAGTGCTGTACTCTTTTCTTCGACAGCAACATTATCTAAATTCAATAGAATGGGAAGGCAAGCAGGTATGGGATCTATGAGTAGTATATTAATTCGCCACATGATAATATATAACCATGAAAAAAATGCAGATAAACCAAACTTTGTAAGTTATTTTGTTGATGAAAATTCAAATGAAACATGGAGTGAAGGAGTAATTATTTATCATAACCCAAATGCAATACACCCTTTAGATCCTGATTTATTTGATGGAACAGTCGCCCAATGCTTCTTTAATGTAGACAATCATTTAGTAGAAAGTGAGATGCCTTTAATATTTCCATATGCTTCGTATACTCAAAACCTAAAAACAATAGAGAAATCGCAAAGAAATAAAACTGTTTGAAAATAATAGACTTATGTGTGTTATCAACCTTAGTAATTTAAATGGTATTCCAATAAAGTTTTTGCAAGAATTAGAAAAACAGGATTATCTTTTTTATCAGAATGAATTTCTTGAAAACCTTCTGGATGTAGACTCTATTAATGATATCATTGTAAAAATCAACGAATTTTGTGAGAGTAATACAATTATAGGATTTCATTACACAAGAGTTATTCCTGAGGAAATATCGAAGAAAGGCTTAATTTGTAGAACAGGAAAGGAGATACGCCGTACTTTTATGTCAAACTGGGGGTATCTATTCACAGACGAGGAAAAAATTAAAATAACAAATACATGGGATAGTTATTTTAGTATGCATTCTCAACAAGGTAGAGATAATATTTTGTTCTTTAATTTTACTACGTATGCATTATATAATGGTGGAGCACAAAGATTATTGCAGAATTATGGAGGGGAACAAGTCTATATGCCTATAGAATCAATAGATTGCATCAGTCAAAAAATAAAAAATATAGGGATCCCATTGATTCTAAAATGCAAGTTGAATCCAAAAGATTTGAATACTTTTTGCGAAAATCCGTGGGGTAATATTGCTGTTTCAACATATCACCGACTGGTAAATCCCGAAGCTCACCAAGATGACCAGGATGGCTATCAGAGTGTAAATGTAGACCCTCAAAATATAGAGATAATAAAATTCTATGACAAGCAATACAATTATTGATTGGATAACTCAATTTTCGGGAGCATCCCACTAACTGTGTAAGTTGTAAGTTTATGGATTAAGGGTTGAAAGTCCAGACCCTTAATCCAGAAACTTACATATAAATCATCATTATGACAATACTTCAATTTAACGAAAAAATGAGTTTATTTCGAATATCATATTCGATTCTGTTTCCCATATCATTACAGAACCTCGTGAGCATGTGCTCACGAAAAATTTTTGCATCCCGAGACTGTATCCGATAGCATAATGCAATAATGACTTCAAGACTATAATAAACTGTAATTCGTTCTATACCTTGCATTTTGTATTTATGCTCTCGAACAACATCTTTTTCCTTTAGAATCCCAGCTTTAAAGATTGTCCGTATATTGTTACTTATAGTATTTTGATAGACTACAAGTAGACGTGCTATTTCAGACTTTGTCATCCAAACTGCTCCACCTGCAGGCACTATTTCGATGGAAGTCCCTGCATCAGGATTTTCTTTTATTTTTATTATGCTTCTATTCATGACATTTTTTATTATTAATTGAATGATCTTTCATTTCTTAGGCTTAGGCTTTCTCTTTACAGTATGCTTTACAGAGAGTAGCGCAAAGTTTAGTTCTACGGTTGTTTCCGTACCTGTCGTT
>DAIPML010000007.1:0-39562 GCA_036768735.1 Clostridiales bacterium
TTAGCTATCTTTACAAACTAGCACCATTTTTTAATGTCTGATACCAAAGACAGGACTATATCTAAACTTTTTGCAATGGTTTAAAAAATTATTTTTATGTTACATGTTGCATTATTTGTGTAATATTAGCGTATAGGTTGTCGCCATTTTACTTTTTGTATTTGTTCATACGAATACTTCCATATCTTGTAGCCCATCATTACCAAAAATCTGATGGGTAACAGTATTTTCGTCTTTTGTCTCCAATCTAGTGTCTAGCTTCCATATACAACATCTTTGATACTTTTACTATCATTGCAAAGAGTGTTGAATTACAGGTAGCATAAAAAATTAAATTACACAAATTTATGACGTTTCATATAGCGTCTAGCTTCTAGCGTCTAGTACCCAGTAACCTAGTCCCTGTACTCAATTCCTTGTATGGATATTATTTTGGCATCATTACTTAGTGAGTATTTATAGCCTGACAGTACAAAACCTGCCTCTTTATTAATATCGTTCATTATCTGGCTTATATCCAAATCCAAAGCACTGAAACCCCTGAGCTTTCTAACAAATTCCGTTTCCCTGCTCTCTATGGCTTGCTTTAGTGCATAAGAAAATAGCTCAGTGGAATCCACAATTAATCCGTTTTTTGCATAATAATTTTCATCTTCAGAACCGCAAGGGGGATAATCTTCAACCACCCACATATGATCATTTTTCATTTCCTCATCAGTTAAGTTAAAATAATGATAGCTTAAAACACCTTCACCTGAAGACATTACCGGATCATCCCAAGTTGCATCAATGTGGTAGGTCTTACCGTTAATTAAAACCATGTTCCAGACATGAGCAATACCGTCAGCAGACACCCCTGTCACTAAGCGGCAAGGAATGTCGGCTTTATTTAGCAGCAACAGCATAAGCTCTGCGTAGGCTTCGCAAACAGCTGTCTTTGTTTCAAGAGCACCAAGTGCTCTTCGAGAAGATTCAGGAAAATCTTCTATACTATTGGTACTGGTATCATATTGCAGGGTATTTACAATATAATCATGTATTGCTTTTTCTTTTTCATATTCCGTCATAGCAGGTGTTATAATTTCATCTAAAATTAGGTCAATCCAGTTGAAAAGCTTTGTGTCCTCAGCAGGAGTGTTATCATAGTATGGAGAAAAGTGTAGAGTGTACTGGTCGCCCTGTTGCCAAAGCTCGATGGAATATCCATGTGTACATACACCTGTATTAATTTCTGCTCTTTCAATTATTTCGTTCAGGTAATCTGTCTTTTCACTATCTGCCATAGTTTTATCAAGTGGAATTGTTATCTTTTTCTGATGGTTTAGAAAACCTTTTTCAAATTCGGGTAGATACGCCAACCATTGATCGATAAGCAGAGCATCTTTAGTTAGTAGTGAGTTAATACCGTCATCAGGAATCATACCTAAATTATATAAATAGACAATCAACGGTTCGCTATTTAATTTATGATTTTTAAACATTGCTTTCCAGGACAATTGTGAAAGATGCAATCTGGTAAAAGGCGTACTATTATTTAAAACTTCCTCAACATCCAGAAGATTAGCTTGTTTTGCTGCTTGCTCCACAGTGTTCCAATCAAAATCTTCTCCGTTTTTGTCACTGTATCCCAATGCTCGAAGTAAAAAGGTCAGATATGATTTTTTATCTATTAGATCATCAGAACCATAAAGGTTATTGCCTATACCTTTTGTAAGACCGTGATAATATAGATACCCGACATATGGATCAGCCCACAATGAAACATCGGTAAACTGATGAGGGTAGTTTGCTTCTAAAGCTTCTTTCTCTGCGCCCAGCAGGCGAACCAGCATTGCTGCGCCCTCCATACGGTTTGCAGACCTATCAAGCATTAAATCACCTTGATGATCACCCCTCAGTATGTTAAGTATGTTTAAAGCCAGATATGGCGGCAGTTTTTCAAGGTTTGCAAGATCTTCTTCAGTAAATTCCCCCTGAAAAGCACCTGACGCCCGCATATTCTCAGGGAAAAGCTGCTCTATAGAATCCACTTCTATAGCTTTTACACCTGATACTGTCTGAGTTAACATAAGAAATATTACAAAGAATACCGTTACTACGGATTTAAGCTTGCGATTCAAAAAACCTACTCCTGTCTTCCTGACAAATTCCCTTACTTAGCTGCGTTTCAACGAGTTGCGGAACAGCTTTTAGCCTCATTGTAAACATAAAAATATTTTATCATGGCTTGTATATTGTGGCAATACAGATCCGAGCTTTGAAACAAAATAGCAATATTATTTTATGATTGCTTCCCAGAAAGTCGTGAAACGACTTTTTTCTGCGGAATTACCAGCAAGGAGTTGATGCTTGCTGCAACCTAGTACAATCACAATATAGTTATTCAGCTTTCTTTCGAAGGCTGATGCAATTTAAAAAACTGGCAGCTGTTTGATAAAAAGAACTGGGAGCTAAAGCATGTTTAGCAGACTTCTCTACTAAAAGCCTTTCGATAATGCGCTTTTAACATTAACACCGGGAAGGTTTCCAAGCTTTCCTGTGAGAGCACCTATATCATCTGTAGTACCCTCAACAATCAATGATATTACGCTTACATTCTTTTCTCTGTAAGGAAGCCCCATCCTGCCCAATATCAAATCTGCGTAATCATGCAAAATTGCATTAAGCTTAGAGGTTATATCAAAATTTTCTATGACAATACCGATAACACCTATTCTTTTTTCCATTTTTCTCAATCTCCTTTATAAATCGCATGTCAAAATCTATCCACGGAAGCGGTCTCGTTCAAAATTACAGCTTTGCTGGGAACGCTCTTATACAATGAAAAAAGGAAGCTTTCGCTTCCCGCTTTAAAATCCATAATTCCTCGGAGGAGGTTACATTACTCTTCTTCTTTCTCGTCAATGACATCCGGATTATTAAGCTTTGAAAGCTCCTCTCTGATCATCTCCCTAATATCGTCCTTGGAAAGGGAGCTTTCTTTACGAGCGGCAGCTTTATCGGAGGCCTTTTTCATCTCATCCTGAATGAATCCCCTTATTGCCTCTTTCTGGGATTCGCCTTTTTCAATCAATTCATTCACTAGTTTTTTAGCGTCTTCTGAAGCTACTTCACCTTTTTTCACCAATTCATTTACTAACCCTTCCACTTTCTCGGCTGAATATGATACTAAACCCAGCCCAAAGTATAAAGTCTTCTCCAAATACTTCAACACAAAAATCACCCTTTCTTAATCATAGTTAAATATTCGATTCTGCTGCAAAAGCCACTTAGTGACTTTTGGGATGCATTAAACATACCCCTATTAGTTAAATATCTGCAAAATTTTAAACGTCATACTAAGTATACTTAATAATACGTCTTTTATTTGATTAAGTATGATAATGATTTGTGATTTTATTTAACACCCTTCAGACCTCTGTCTTTATAGGCGGGAGATAAACCGATTACAGCTTCAGTAGCGGGTACAATCCCTCATCGAAGGGGCGTTTGATAAAACTAGCTGGTCGCAGGCAAGCTTGGCTGGTCGCAGGCAGAGCCTAGCTGGTCGCAGGCAGAGCCTGCTGCTCGCCCATGCATCCGGTCTGCTCGCCCATGCATCCGGTCTCGCAGGTGTTGCGCACAAACGCATTATGTAGGCATTAAAGCACCCATAGCATATTTGGTAAGCAAAAATGCAGTTAATGCGACGGTTTGGCGCACAATTCGAGCAAGCGTTCATTGAGTTACTACCCGTGCTTGGTATGTTATGATCCATATTTGGTATAGGATGGAATGAACTGTTTACTTTGATCGTATAATATCAAAATAAACACCTTTAATATTTTTCGGATCAGTGCATTCAACGATGATGGAATCATTCGTATATTTTCCTACTACCGCTTTTCGCATTAGATTTACATAAGCTGCTATCTCCTTGACACTATTAATGCTGGTTCTTATATTCTTACCCATTAGCTCGGCTAAATCATCTATCTTTCCAAGATTTTTAATCGTAATGTGCTGCTTGAAAAATGCTTTTAAAAATTCATTCTGATTCTCTTTTCTGAATATGTCAGAATAATTCTTTAATTCACCATTATCGTCATAACCCTGCCTGAACCTTACAAACCCTTCTGCCTGCTCTCCATTTAGGTGCTGCATTCCCGGGTACAAATCAATATACAAATTTTGAAGCGGGTCTTCATATTTCATACGCAGGGGAACTTTAATATCTATGCCATCAAACAAATCAACAACATCTCTGAATGCTTTTGTGTTGCCATAGGCATAATCATCAATAGGTATTTGAAATACCTCTTCAATTAAATCTGCTAAAAAGTCAATACTGCTGTCACCAAACCTACCGCTATTTTTCTCGTATTCAATTCTGCGTCCTACTAAATGAGCAGCATTAATCTTCTGAAACCCCTTTGCTTCATATAGCTTTGGAGATTTCTCCTTTAACTTTTCCAGAACCTCATCACTGTAATCAATATAAATATCCCGCGGGAAATTTATTAAACGAATAGTTTTATCGTTTTCAGATATTGTAGCAATTATTATAGTATCGAAATTACCGCCAAAATCACTTTCCCCAACTAAAAGAACGTTTTTAGACTTTTTTGTAGCCAGAGAATCATAATATCTTTGTTTGTTAGTTATATTGTAATCAGCTGCTACAACTTTACGGTTGTCATCTTCATCTTCTATTGGAAAATAATTTTGATCGATATCGTCAATATTATCTATATCAGGGAAAATATCAGAAATCAAGTTCGGGTTCTTGTCCTTCCATATAATCGATGATATTAGCATGCCAGTCAGAATTCCTGCAGCGACTGCTATTACTGCATATATAATAATTATGTTTTTCTTCATTTATGCCTACCCCTTATGTTACACTTGCTCCATACTAATACTATAGACCTTATTTTTACGTTTGTGTAGATCCAAATTTTACACAATAATTTCTATGTAATAGTTTATCCCACACCGCCATCAGTACCTGTTGTTAAGGTAAAATACCAAAACACCGTGAGAGGGCTTAGTTGTATAACTCAAACCTGCCGGATGTTGTTTTTTAAAATAACGGAAGAAATTGCTTGTTCCGTTATTTGCATAGCAAAATAACGCACATTAATTTTCTTTCGAAGGCTGATGAAATTTAAGATATCTTAAATTTCATCAGAAAGTCACTTCGTCACTTTCTGGGTGATAATCATATTATGACTTCATATCCTTTTCATATGTTTTTAACTATACTACATTTTTTTCTGTGTTTCAATACACCCCTGCCCTATGAACTCTCGGCAAAGTAGAATAATGTTACTGTTCAGAGGATTATAATGTTACCGTCTGCGAGTCTGTCTTGGGTGGTGTTTCATTCCTTGGATGTAACCAGTAAGCTGGTTACGCATTAAGGTAGTGTAGTGCAATACAAACAAGATCAAAAGCACGACCAAAGCACATACTTTTTTACCCGCTCTGATTTTAATACATTGTCTGGTAGCAGTCTTCATATCACGGGTCGCTCAGGAACACGCTTTTAGATTTGCGTTAGAAGCGGTGCCTCGGAGTGTGTTACCTTACGTCATTGGAAGCAGTTGGAAACAATAATTTCTGTGCATTAATACAATCTTTATTGTATAATTCATTTAGACTTAATTTTTACGGAAGCATGTGACATAATGTTTAATACGAAAACGTACTCAAAGCTCTTTTGGCCGGTTCTGATAGAACAGATTTTAATGACATCCGTCGGTATTGTTAATACCATGATGGTTAGCAGTGTTGGTGTTTACGCAATATCTGCTGTCAGTATTGTCGACTCAATTAATTTTGTTATAATGAATCTCTTTATTGCTTTTTCAACAGGTGCGACTGTAGCTATAGCTCAGCAAAAAGGTGCTAAAGATGATACAGGAGCAAATGAATCCGCAAGCCAGTCACTGTTTGCCTGCGTTCTGCTATCACTAATATCTGGAATACTAATAATTTTCTTTAAGGACAATGTAATTGAATTTTTGTTCGGTGAAGCTGAGGTTTTAGTAAAGTCAAACGCAATCGTTTATCTTCTTTATTCAGGAGTGTCATATCCATTTTTGGCGACATTCACCATATCAGCAGGTGTTCTAAGAGCAAGTGGCGATACAAAGTCACCAATGAGGATATCTCTCATCTCAAATGCCGTGAACATAACAATAGGAGCCTTTTGCATTTATTTTTTGAATCTTGGTGTTGCCGGGGCGGGGATCGCATTGCTATCATCACGAATTGTATCTGCAGGGATTCTATTACTTAATTTGTATAATCCTAAGTCTAGAATCTGTATTAAAAAAATAAAACCCCGGTTTACGAAGAAAGTATTGTATCCGGTGCTGCGCATTGGTATTCCAGCTTCATTAGACGGTATGATTTTTAATGGCGGAAAACTTTTAATTTCAACCCTTATAACCTCTCTTGGCACAGCTTCGCTTGGTGCTCACGGGATTTCTTCCTCAGTTGCGAGTTTTGTTAATATCCCGGGTAATTCAATTTCTATAGTTGCTGTTACTGTTGTGGGACAAGCAGTTGGTTCAGGTGTTTATGGAAAGGATCTTAAGAAAATATTTCGTTCTTTAATTTTATTCTCAATGGTTCTTTTGGGTATAACATCATTAATTATGTATCCCGCAATGCCATTTTTTATTGACTTTTATAACCCTACTTCCGATGTTAAAGCATTAGCTCTTGACGCTTTGAATCTTGTGCTTATTTTCCTGCCTTTGGCATGGCCGTTTTCATTTATTCTTAATGCATGTTTAAGAAGCACCGGCGACTCGCTTTATGTTACAATTATCTCAGTGCTTAGCATGTGGCTTGTGCGTGTTTGCGGTGCATGGGTTTCAGAAAAATACTTTGGCATGGGATTTTTGGGAGTATGGCTATTCTGGTGTATGGACTGGGTGACGAGGGGAACTATGTTCCTTGCACGTACCAAATTCAGTCCATATGTAAATAACCCGCCTGCTGTGAAAGAGTGAACTCGTTCAGCTGAAGCTGAACATCATGCGTTTTTACGAAGTAAAATACGCATTGGGCTTCGGTGGGGGACTCTACCCCCACCGAAGAAAGAACGAAGGTGCGTACCAAAGGAGCGTACCCACTGGAACGCTCCCCCAAGGAGGATAACCCTAACCTACCGGAACGCACCACAAGCCTCGACCCATTAACAAGGAACCCCCATTTATAGAAGTGGGGATCTCAGAAATTTGGTGAAAAACCAGCAAAAACTCTATTTTACCAAATTACTATTGTGTATATACTATTACTATAATCATAGCTAAATCAAAAGGCTCCCATATTTAAACTACCATATTCACGGCAGTGAAAGTGGTATTGTATTTATCAAACTATTACCTCCATGAAGCCTTTTTACATCTTGTAGCGTCTTTTGGGTTTTGTGGGTCTTATCAGTCTTATCAGTCTTATCAGTCTTATCAGTCTTGTTGGTCTTGTTGGTCTTGTAGGTCTTATCGGTCTTATTGGTCTTATTTGTCTTGTTTGTCTTGTTGGTCTTGTAGGTCTTATCGGTCTTATTTGTCTTGTTGGTCTTTGAGCTGATAGATGCTAAAAGCCCATGACTAATATTCGTTAAATTACAGTGAAAAATAGTTATTTAATTCAAGACCGCTCTTCTTTCCAATCATCTTCAATTCCTCAAGGGTCTTTTCGTTGACCGGGATCCCACTTTCTAATTTTTCCTTCCTGGATTCTATTTCTATTTCTCCATGGGTGTAAATGCGATCCTTACCATCTGCTTTGGGGCTCTCTCGTAGCTCTCTTAAAAGAGTTGACATGCGGTTTTTGATCTCTGTCTTGTTACCAAAAATGCCATAATCAATTGCCCACAAGCAAAATGAAGTGTCGGCATTTCCGCTGTTTCTTACATGAGGTGATGTGGTTCCACCGGCGAAAATTGAAGTAAACAGCTCTACAATAATACCAAGACCATATCCCTTATGGGAACCTGTTTCTGTTTCCCAGCCACCTACCGGGAAAATGCCTCCGCCAAGCTTTCCTATTATGTTTTTCAAAACACGGTCTGCATCGTCACAATCCATGCCATTTTCATCAGCAACCCAACCCTGTGGAAGCGGAAGCTCTTTCTTTCTGTACACCTCAAGCTTTCCTCGTGTTATTACTGTGGTTGCCGCATCATACCAGAAGTTAACCGGATCCGCAGGCATACAAACTGCAATTGGGCTTGTTCCCAGCATGGCTTTCTTGCCGTATGTGGGGATCGCAATTGCCTCTGTGTTTGTCATTGATATTCCAAGCATGTCTTGTTCTGCTGCCATTAATGTATAATAACCGGCAATTCCATAGTGATTGGAGCCTCTAACGCAAACCGCGCCTATACCATGCTTTTTCGCCATATCAATTGCCATGTTCATTCCTTTTTTTGCAACAATCTGCCCCATTGATTTCGGTGCATCAAATACAACTGAAATAGGGCTTTGGAATATAATTTCCGGCTTCACATCGGTGAGAATAGAACCCTCCTCTATTGCCAGGTGATATCGAATCAGGCGCTGTATGCCGTGAGACTCAATCCCAAACAAATCAGCCGTTATAAGTACATCCACAATGTCTGCACTTTCCTGCTCTGAATAACCTATGCTTTTAAAAATATCCTCGCAATATTTTCTTGTTGCGTTTACGTCAAGATTAGTATAACCCATTATAGT
Source organism: Clostridiales bacterium (assembly GCA_036768735.1). Lineage (GTDB taxonomy): Bacteria > Bacillota > Clostridia > DSM-8532 > DSM-8532 > JAAYGP01. Next base: position 8,712 of record DAIPML010000007.1, read on the forward strand.
TTTCCTCCTTTTGGATTATTAAAAAAATAATGCATTTAAACTCTACCCGCTCGGCTTATACACCAAAGCTAGCAGGTGCCTAGCTTCTTTATGCCACTTTTGAAAAATATGATACTGGTTCTTAATAAGTAAAGTTTGTTCTTACTGCAGGAATTCGTACTAACGGATATACTATATGAAACGCCATAAATTCATGTAATTTAATTTTTCTATTCTACCAGTAATTCAGCACTCTTTGCAATGGCAGTACAAGTTTCAAAGACGTTGTATATAGTTTTGTTAAAATCACACATTTCATACATATAGTAATGAAGTATTGGTTTTCATGCATGAAACGATACTATTTTTAATAACTGCAGTAAAAATTAAGTTCAAGTTAATTATATCAAAGTATGCTTTATTGTCAAAAATTTTTTCCGCCAGAACCTACTCTTACCAATGCCCAAACGCATTTCCTAGTGCGCTCCTAGCTATCATCACGATTTTTAGCCAATGAGTTCAACTTTTTTATAAATACTTCTATTGGAATCGCTGATAATATAAAAAACGAAGGCATTATAAAGTAACGATACCGGGGTTGAATTTCTATTAATGTATATGTAAAATAATTCAAAATTATTAGAATTATAAAAAAGAACATGTTATTCCTCCCCTGTTCTTTCCACATACTAATACAACTAAAAATAAGCGCCATAAGCTGTATAATAACTATTCCTTTGTCAAAATATAAAACTAAATCTATAATATGACGATAAGTGATGTCTCCTAGTTGAAATATTATTTTATCATTTTGTATATGTGATAAAGACCATGTTGTCGCTTCAACTCTTCCCCACATTATTTTAAACTTTTCAATAAAGAAAAGAGGAATGTTTTTAGATGATTTCAAAGATTTAACAATGATATCTTTCGCTTGTTCTTTCCGTGTCTGTAAGTCGCTGATTAATATAATAGAAGCATTCTTTTCATTATAAGTGCCCATAGAATCCGTATCTAATCCCACGATAAACTTCCATTCAGGACAATTATTTGCAATTCCGTGCGGTGCTGCGCCCGTAATTTTAAATAACACTGTAGACGTTTGCATAATTAATCCATATATCAGTAGTAGTAACAGCAATTTACATAAATGTTGTTTTAAATTCTTCCACTTTATATTGTATTGAATCATAATTAAATGGTGTAATATTACTGAACCAATTACCAAAATCCCTTCTGGTCGCATTAAATTACCTAATGCGAAAAATGTACCCGCTAATATCATCCGAAGCCAAGTAGGTCTAATAAGATAAAAGTATATACCTGTTATAAAAAAGAAAAGGGAAATGTGTTGATTAGTAAGAACGGAGGTTAGTAAAATTGGAGCAGGATATATTGAGTATAGAAAAGCTGATATAAACGCAATACGAGAATTTGTATATTCCTTAGCGATTAAATATATTAAGACATTTGTTGAAACCATAAAAGCAATATTAAATATTTTTAATATTAATTCTGTTCTAAATAATTTTAATAATAATGCTTCATAATAAACAAAAGGGATTTGATAGCTCCAAGTTGAAAAAAAACTTTGTTCTTGCCATGATGTGTCGCCCACAATAACTTTTTTTGCTGCATCATAAATTAATAAAAAATCTGAAGAAATTGGTGTGTTAACAATTATAATAAAAAACAACCGTAGCAAAAAGCTAACCAAAATAATAACAAGTATGTATACCATGTCAGGTAGATTATGTTTAGCATAAAAAATTAGTATTCCATATATTAATAATATTCCAAAGAGTAGATAGAAACTAAATGGTATAAAAGATAAAAAAACTTCTGTATTTTGATACAAGACTACCATAGTTATTATAATTGTGCACAATAATATGATTTTAATTGTATTATTGCGTATAAATGAGATAATTTTCATATTAACCTCCATTTCGCCGCTACCGCTGCGACACAAATAGTTATGAAAAATGGTGTGCGGTTTCCACCACTTTGGTATATATAAGTTGAGGAGAGGATACACTACAAAGCACGGTGAGGTGAGTCGTAGACTGCCCTTCTCAAGCTTAAATCAGTATATTAACTAGTGTAAGAATCATCTTTCAAGCACAAATAAGTGGATCTATAAGTCCGAAAGCTAATCATTGCTTTAGCTTCTCGTTAAATGTGTGGTGATTCAGTCAATGTCTTCCTCCTCGAATATGAAAGGAGGTTGTGCCATGAAGGTTGTTTACCCTATCTGCTGTGGCGTAGATGTCCATAAAACTTTTCTCGTCGCCACAATCATAACTTCACAGGGAATCACTCCACACTATTCAAAAAAGAGATTCTCTACCTTTAACAATTCCATCCTAAAGTTCAAACAGTGGTTAATAGATAACAACTGTTTTGAACAACCACTTTCTACTTCCATGAGATTTTACTAATTACTATTTTTATAACAATAAATTTCCCAATTCAAAATACAAAAAGCTCGATGCCAGGTGAGATCTATTTTTAATGTTTGTTTTTCCATATATTGAATTAACATGTGAGCGTACTGTAGAAATGCTAATGTATAATTCTTTAGCAATTAAGCTATCAGATAAACCACGTGAAATTAACTTCGCTATAAATTTTTCTTTGTCTGTTAATATATTAAGGTTTAATGCATTAAAAGATGACATCTTTTCTTTAATAATTTCTATTTTTACTTTACATAATATCAAATCGGATAAAATAATAATTAATAACATAAGAAAAGGATTTATCTCCATTTCGCGAGATATTGCTCCAAGGTAACAAATAATTTCACCATTTTCCTTGCTTATAGGAGAAGCATACGAGCAAAATGATTTTAAATTTTTATCAAGCTGGGTAAACGAAAATGTTTTCATATTTTGTGCAATTTTTGTGCAATTTGAAAAGCACTTTTTCCGAAAATTCCGTCACTAAATACTGGGTTATCTTTTATTATATGTACTACTTCCTGCATTTGTCTATTCTCATTCCTATAAAAATACTCAACTTTCAATTCTGAATTTACTAATAGAAATATTGTATTGGAAAAAAGTTTAACATTATACGGCATATAACACATATTATCAATACATCTTTCTGATATTTCTATTATCTTTTTTACTATATTTGCTGTACTTATGTCCATTTCAATTAACAACCTCGTTTATTTTTATATTTACTATAATACCATAATATATCTGTTTTGTCTATTCCTTTTTTAGCGTTATCCTATAAACTGTAATTAGATAAAAAAATGCGCATTTAACCATCTAGATGTACTAAGTTTTCGGGTTGAAATGTCTATGTTTAATAATTGATAAGGAGATACCGATTATGAAAATACGTTTTTGTAACAAAATTTCTAAAAAATTTGTCAATATTATACTAATTACAATCATGGCTATTTTCTCTACGGTTAATAGCTTTGCCTACACAACAGATCAACTCGTCTACCCAGCACCTAACCCTACCTATATTACAACAGCATGGTCTCGTGATACAAGCCAAACACTATTCTATAGTAACAATCCTGAACAAATCACAACGTTAACCGATCCTATAACTCGTACAGGAGTATTGTATAGAGATTCTAGTATAAACAACACCGGTAAGTTTAGAATATTTTGGAGCCACCAAAATTCTACTGGTGGTAATATGTATATTGGAGCAGCAATAATAAACACCTCACAATCAACAGTAAAAGTTAAGTATACAAAGGCGGCGTATGATGTAAACAAGTCAAGTAGCCAGAAAATGATTGCCGGTCAAGAGTTGTTAAGTAAGTATCTATCCTCGGGCAGTACTGAGAAAACACTTGCTACCTTATTACCCGGACAAAAAACTTATATTGGATTTTATACAAATAGTGGGATGCTCAGCCTTGGAATGTATGATATTGTCATTAAAAATTCATCTGATACTGGTTTAGTTACAAACGGAATCAAAGTAGTTACATATATTTCAACAGCAGCGGATCCTTCTGAGGCAATTAATAATGATTATATTCTAAATCGAGTTGGAGCGGATGGAAGAGGACGGTTCGAATATGCGAACCAATCCATGAGTATATCTGGATCAAATAAACAGTTAGCATTTGGTACTACCGAATATTATTTGTGCCCGTTACCATCTAATGATGAGCCTGTTGGATACAGTGAAATAGATAGTTGTTCTGTCGATTTACATGGTTCTTACGGGATAATATCTAATATTACCATAAATCCCGACAAAATAAGTGCCATCATTTTATCACCTGATTGGCAGCAAACGACTAATACACATTACTTAGCAGCTGAAGTTACTGGTCGTGGTGTTGTTACAAAAACGATTCCTCATAAGAATGGGTGGGTGCTTAAATCATCAAATTCATCATCAATAACTATTAAAACATCCCTTCCAGCATATGATTGGGCACCTTTACACGTATCTGTAATGGAAGAGCCTTAATTACTCCCAAAGGGTTTCCTTTTTTCATGCGCCCTAATTAAATCATTTATCTGAAAATATTTCTATGAAATAATATCCTCCATAAAAAGGGGATATTGTTTCATTTTTTACAGTACTCGTTGATTATCCAGTAAAATGTGTTATGTAATTGTTTCTTCTTTGAGCTACGCATTTGTAGAAATGACAGAGCAAAACAATTAAAAGAAGATAGTCCGTTCTAATATCAGCCAGATTTTAATTAATTCGAATAAAAGGCGTCAATTTCTTATTGGTATGAACTTTTTATAACCATTTTACAATATAACTATCTATTCTAGAGAATGTCCCTTTTCCCAATAAAGAAAAGGGAATAAACCGCTTATTTCTGTCTATTCCCCATTGATCCTTTTACTATATAGTTACTAGCTACAACAAACACGCACTGTAATCATCCGCATTTCGAATATCCGCAGCTTCGGCACATTTTGCAGCCGCCCTCGTGTTCTAAGAGTTCGCCGCATTCGGGGCAACAATTGGCACCATGGTGGTTTCGTTTGCTTGTCCCGCCGTTTCCGCTAATATTACCGACTGTTCTGGCTGTAGGTCTTTGAACAACGCCTCCTGAAGCACCTGTTTCAGTTTCATTAAGCAGATCTTTTTCCTCAAGCATCTCTTTTTTGTTGCTGTTGCCGTTTTGGTGCTTCATTACCTTTTCTATCATCCGGCCAATGGCGTCAGGGCAGGACAAGGCTTTCATATCCCGCTGTCTTATAGTAGAAGGGCAGCGTATGCCTTTTAATTGCTCTATGAGCGATTCTGCGTCCATGCCGGAGCGGAGGGCTATCGAAATAAGGCGGCTGGTAGCCTCTGACTGGGATGGGCAACCTCCGGCTCTTCCGGTGTTTGTAAAGACTTCGCAAATGCCGTTATCATCATAATTTACCGTAATATATAGATTTCCGCATCCGGTTCTTATTTTTTCGGTAAAACCGTTTGTTATATCAGGTCGTGGTCTAGGGCTTATTTTAAACCTTCCGGCAGGTACTACCGCTACTTCGGCATTTTCTTTCCCTTGTACCTTGCCGATGTTTAAAACTTGCATATCACGGCTGCCGTCGCGGTAAATAGTAACACCCTTACAGCCTGTCTTGTATGCGTTGGCAAAGACGTCTCTGACATCATCTACTGTGGCGTCATTACGCAAGTTTACTGTTTTTGATACGGCATTATCAGTGTGCTTCTGGAAAGAAGCCTGCATTTTAACATGCCACTCGGGAGAAATATCATGGGCTGTTACAAAGAGCTCACGAACATCTTCGGGTACTTCGTCCATACCATGGAGCCCGCCTTTTTTAGCGATTTCCTTCATCAATTCGTCTGAATAAAAGCCTCTTTCTTCAGCTACAGCCTTGAAAATAGGATTGGTTTCCACCAGCTCATCATTATCCATTACATTTTTAATAAATGATATTGCAAAAAGAGGTTCAACACCGCTGGAAACACCCGCAATTATGCTAAGGGTTCCGGTAGGTGCAATAGTTGTTGTGGTTGCATTTCTTATTTCTACTTTTTGCTCTTTATAAATGCTGTCATTATAATAAGGGAAAGTGCCTTTAAACCCGGCAAGCTCTATGGATTTTTCGCGAGCCTCATTGCGAATAAAGCCCATAACCTCCTCGGCAAGATTATTTGCTCTTTCGGAATTATATGCAATTCCGAGCTTTAAGAGCATATCTGCCCAACCCATAACACCAAGCCCGATTTTTCTAGTACCTCGGGTCATTTCATCGATCTCTTTAAGAGGATATTTATTCACGTCAATTACATTATCAAGAAAATGAATAGCTTCATGAACAACTTCCTTTAATTTTTTATAATCAATTTCAAAACCTTTTTTGGTTTGCTTAACCATAAGACTAAGGTTAATAGAACCCAGATTACAGGCCTCATACGGAAGCAGCGGCTGTTCCCCGCAATTGTGAGCCACAAGACCTTGAGCAATAAGGGAGTGCGTGTCTGCTTCAGTAATATCGTACACTTCCGTTATTACATCTTCAACAACGGATGTAACGGTAGACATGAATTTTGTCTTTTTTCTGGAGATTCTTGCTGCTTGTCTGAGCTTTGTGTCCTTTGCTGTGTGAATCAGATTTCCTATGGTTTCAGAGAAAACGACCATATCATCTCCGGTAATAATCAGCTCATAGTAAGGTCCTCCGACGTATGATTTGTTCTCGCCGTTAATGGTGGTATATTCAAAAGCATGTTGATTTGCTTTTTCTCTATTATAAATATTGCAGAAAACCCCAATTTGAAGCAGTAAGAGCTGAACATCCTTCAAAAGATTTTTGGATGCAGAAGATAGCCTTATATCCCTGTGGTTTTCATCAACAGCATTCACTGTTCCGTCAGCGCTGAATAAACCATTCAGGTATGCAATAACGGTTTCTTTGGTTGCTGTAAATATTTCCCGGGGAACCCTTTTATCCGGTGCTTTAACCGGCATAAGCCCTATGGATGAAACCTTTTCAATAAAGTCTTTCCTTTTATACATGAGATTCCAGGTTTTGTTTTCACGCTGAAAAGCTTTTCTGTTACCTGCACCATTCTCCTGGGCGATATGATTTAATGTTTCGCAAATGTAATATTCATTTTCAGCAAAAGACAAACCAACAACATCCTGAGCTGCTGTAAACCATCCATCGCCGGTGACCCAGCCAAGGAGCAAGCCCATGTCTGCGCCGATTGAATCCTTTTTTGCGAAGGAGCCCGCTCCGGACTGGACAAGCACCATATCGTTTTCAGTGAGTGTTTTAGCTTCCTTCCAGCCTTCGGTGGTAAGAATTCTGTGGTCTCCTGTTACCTTCAGTTCTTGCCCGTTTTTCAGCAAAACTTTGTATGTTTGCTTTGTACCTGTTTTAAATACCGTAGCAGGCTTCATTTCCACACCGTTCTTATAATATGAGCGTCCGTTCAGCTCAAACTTTTCACCCTGAACCCTCTTGTCTACATAAATATTAAAGGTTTTGCCATTATACCTGTCATACAGCTCCTTAATGGGCACAAGACCTTCATCCGTTGATATCAATGTATCCGGATGAAAGCACGGGTTGGTACTTTCAATCTCACCTAGCCCGGGGGTGACATTATCTTTGTTAAGTCTGTCTAAAAAAACAATTCCCGGCTCGCCGTTTTTCCAAGCCATTTCTACCATTAGGTTATATACCTCACGGGCATTCAGGCTTCCACATTTCTTTTTGGTTTTTGGCTCGATTAAATCGTAATCAATGCCAAGCTCAACAGCTTCCATAAACGCTTCTGTGATGCCAACACTGATATTAAAATTGGTAATATCTGCGTTATTCTGCTTACAGGTTATAAACTCAAGGATATCAGGGTGGTCAACTCTCAAGATGCCCATATTAGCACCTCTTCTGGTCCCCCCTTGTTTGACTGCTTCAGTTGCCGAATTAAAAACCTTCATAAAGCTAACAGGTCCACTGGCAACTCCACCGGTTGAATTAACTGATGATCCCTTTGAGCGAAGTCTGGAAAAGCTGAAACCCGTTCCGCCACCGCTTTTATGTATCAGAGCTGCATTTTTAACACTATCAAAAATACCCTCCATGCTATCTTCAATTGGAAGAACGAAGCAAGCACTAAGCTGACCTAAAGGCCTTCCTGCGTTCATAAGCGTCGGTGAATTGGGCAGAAAATATAGATTGGTCATTAAATTGAAAAACCGTTCCTCAATGGCGGATAGTTCTTTTTCATCAACATAATCCTTATCTGCCATCGCAACGGTTTTTGCAACGCGTCTGAACATAAGCTCCAGAGTTTCAATTAAATTACCGTTTTCATCCTTAGCCAAGTATCTTCTCTCTAGTACTTTCACGGCATTTTCACTGATTTTCATAAGTATACCTCCAAAGTATCAATATCTTGTGTACTTAAAAATAAACATCATCTACATGTTGTATATATATATTATCGGGAATTAAAACATTTGTAAAGATCATTTTCTTTTTACAAAGCTGCTTCCTAATCTCCGTAAAAGCTGGCCGCGTTCTGAATCCGGATTGCTATCTTTATTTGGATATATGCCTAAATGCGCATCACGTGCGGTCTCTACCGAATAAAATATTTTTGGGTTTCCCTCGGTTATAATTGATATAAAATGTTTTAGATCCTTTCTTTTAATAACGGAGTATAGAATTATTACATCATCCGTGGATCCTTTTCCCTGGATTGATGTCACACCGTAACCCGCTTCTATGATTTTCTTTTTAATATCGTCTTCACTTTTTATTACAAAAATACGCACCACCAAAAGCCCGATTGCAAGCTTATCCTCTGCTCTAATGCCCAAATAATTACCAATCGCAAAACCTAAGGCATATGCAAAATAAGTAGCTGGATTATTCAGGTTCTGCATAATCTGACTTATTGCTAAAATCCAGACAAGCACCTCAAAAAAACCTAATATAGGTGCAACAAGGCGGTTTCCGCGTGATACAAATATAATCCTTAGGGTTCCAAGGGTAACGTCAATCACACGAGCTAAAATTATTATTAGGGGGAGTACCACCCATGAAAAAAAATCACTTGTCAAAAACTCTTGCACAGAAAAAATCCTCCTTAAGTTATTAACTCAACTTTCCCATAGTATTTTGGGATTATCCTTCTTGGGGGAGCGTTCCGGTAACTATTCCACTATAAAAGACTTAACACGAGATATTGATTTTGTTACCATTTCTGCTTTTATCAAGGATGAATCATCAATATAGTCAACTTCCTTCACTACCCCGTTTTCATACAAATATGGCAGTACCCAGCCCTGCGTGAACGGAACCTTTAGCGTTACCTGCTCTGTTTTAGGCTCAAGCATCTTTTTTATCATGGCTTTCAGCTCTTCGAGCCCTTCGCCCGTTAAAGCAGATATTTGAATTTCCTCTCTTTTGTCGTTCATATATGGTGTCCTGAAATCTCCGTCCATCTTATCCCACTTATTCCAGACAATTAGCGATGGTTTTCCTGTTGCCCCAAGATCATTTAAAATATTGTCCACAACATGGATATGATCTGATGAAAACGGAGCGGATACATCTGCAACAATAACGATGAGATCAGATAACACCGCTTCCTCAAGTGTGGCCTTAAAAGCTTCTACAAGGTGGTGAGGAAGCTTTCTTATAAACCCTACTGTATCGGACAAAAGCACGGTGAAATTATCCTCCAGCTCAAGCTTTCTCGTTGTTGTATCAAGCGTTGCAAAAAGCTTATCCTCTGCAAATACATCAGCAGAACAAAGAGCATTTAAAAGCGTGGATTTGCCCGAGTTTGTGTATCCAACAAGAGATACCAGTGGCATTTTGTTTTTTTCCCGCTCACGTCTTACCGTCTGCCTTTGCCCTTTTATTTCATCAAGCTGATCCTTTAAATAATCAATACGCCTTCTTATATGCCGTCTGTCAGTCTCAAGCTTTGTTTCACCGGGGCCTCTTGTGCCTATTCCTCCCCCAAGCCTTGACATGGCAGTACCGTATCCTGAAAGCCGTGGCAGCATATAATTGAGTTGAGCAAGCTCCACCTGCACCCTACCTTCTTTCGACTTGGCACGCCCTGCAAAAATGTCAAGAATAAGACCTGTTCTGTCAACAACCTTTGTGCGAGTCGCCTCTTCTATATTTCTGATCTGCGAACTTGAAAGCTCTTCATCAAAGATCAGAATATCAATCTCTTTTGTCTGAACTATTTGGCTGATTTCCTCAAGTTTGCCTCTTCCAACAAGACAAGCTGCATCCTTAACCGCTCTTTTTTGAACTATTGCATCAACAACATAGGCACCAGCTGTTCTGGCAAGCTCTTTTAGCTCCCTCATAGATATTTCTGCCTCGCTGATTCCTTCGATTATTGGAGTCTGCGGCGTTTCCAAGCCCACAAGAAGAGCTTTCTCAAATCCGTCATCCCAAACGACTGCTAATTCCTTTCCAGGTTTATCTCTTTCCAAAATAAGCTCCCTTAATTCATGAAGTTCATGCTGCATGGGATGAAACGGTCCATAAAGCTCGGTACTCTTTAATGATTCATCAGGAATAGCAACTGAAACACCGGTAATTTGGCTATTCTTAACTCCAACAGCAATCATCATATCAAGCCGTAATTGTTTTAGTGTGCTTATATCCAAATCTGAAAGGGTGCTGTTTCCACCGGGATGAGTGTGTACGCATAGTACACCGCTTAACCCTGCCTCTTTTCGTCTTGCGTCTGCTTGAACCAAAGCAACGGTTTTACTGTCACCTACTCTAACATCCAAAACGCTTCCCCTTCTGTCGATATACACTGCAATTTCCCGGTTTGTTAAGGATGTAATCTCTGCAAGAACCGATACCATTTCCATTGTAAAAAGCTGCTCCTTTGGAACCTTTATATCATATATAAGCTCCAAAGCATCTAAATAACTCTTTTTTAATCCATCTATTTGTCCATTTACCTGCATACGCTTTACCTCGTTTCCTTACCATTGCTTTGCTTTGCTCTTCCATTGCTTGGCTATTGCTTAGAAAAATTCCAAAACCCAAACGCTAAATAAAAAATTCTTAAGCAAAATATTATGGTAATATAATTACTTAACAGAAAGTCATGAAACGGCTTTCCTCTGCAAGTTTAACTGCAGAAACTGCATCAAGCTGCAAACTGGTGCAATCACAACATGATTATCCTGTATGCCTTTTACAGGCTGAAAAAATTTTGATGTCGTAAATTTCATCGAAACATCCTTTGGGACTATCCGGTAGATAGATAATCATATATATCATCTCCCTTTTATGCTTTTTTTGCTCATTATTCTACGGCTTTGGATAAATTAATTTCCAATTAGCTCTTGATATTTAACAGCTGGACTTCTAATTCAAAATAATAGCAGAAGCGATTACTTCTACAAAATAAATCAAGCGATATTGAAATATTCTTAGATATTATGATTGCTTCCCAGAAAGTCGTAAAATGACTTTTCCCTGCAGGTTTATCTGCAGGAAGTTGCAGCAAGCTCAACCTGATGCAAACATAACATGGTTATCTAGCCTTAGACTCCTTGAATCATTATACCAGTCCGCAACCCTGGTCAGTGCAACCACAATATGATTACCCAGCCTCTTTCGAAGGTTTATGAAATTTAAGATATCTCAAATTTCATCGAAAAGTCACTTCGTGATTTTCTGTGTGATAATCATATTATTGGTAAATGCAAGCACCACTAATATTGTACCAAAGATTAGCTTGTATAACCAGATAGAAAATTATTATAACGAGGCTAAGATGTCCCGCCTCGTTGAACTATCCCTTTCACAGATGTACGTGAAATTGAATGGTATCATAAATACGTGTCTATAGCTTATAATGCTGGGTTGACAAATGGAATTTATGATAGTGAATTTGATCCACAGAAAAAAATAACCCGTCAGGAGATAGCAGCTTTGATTGCAAATGCAATGCCCGCCGATTCTATCTCCGATGAGGAAGCTGAACACATTTTGAGCAGATTTAAAGACAGTGCTTTACTTAGCGGACCTGCAAGAAAGGGAATGGCTTAGTATTTCGGAATCACTACCATCTGCATAACGAATATAAGCATTAATGTATTCATCCCCACTCCGTTACTCAGATTCTACTAACACCTGTCTTACAGAATATATTAGATTAACGACGTCATCAGACCAGCAGATCCCTTCTCCTTTGGCGGCGCTTGCCGCCCAGTGAGACGGTGTGGCAGCTATATCCCCTTAGCACGCCAAAGCGTGAAAACTGTGTTATACATAGTAGTGGGCCCATAAAGCAAGAACCACAGGACGTGGTGACCCTACATTCTATTTTTGTAATAGAGCAATTCATTCTACAATACCATTTCGAACTCTATTTCATGTAATATAGGAATATTATCGATGCCATACAGAGGTATTTGTGGTTTGATTTTTCGAGATTCATCAGAACAGTGCCAATACCTTTTTTTCTATGAGTTTTCAGAACACCAATTTCATATAAAAACATGAGCTTTTGATTACGGTCAACTCTTTGTAGTTCGTATGCTACAACAAATCCAGCAACAATATTATCATCAATTGCAATTATTAAATAATTATATGGTTTGCTTTTTTTACACTATAAGATTTGACGTAATCCCCCTTTTCTTTGTTGCTATAAGTGATTTCATTATGTGGGCTACAGGCGCATATGAACAAAAAAGTTAGTGCAAATATAAAAATACAAATTCTTTTCACTGTTTTCAACCCCTTAAAATAAACTTTTTATTCTAGTGATTATAAGTAGTCTTTTAATTATTATTTACAAAAAGTATTGTATAATATGATTATACTTACTTTGAAAGGACAAAACAAATGACAGAAGACAAAAAAGAAAAGCAGTTTATTAAAATGACACAAACACCCATGGTTAAGCTTATTTTAATATTATCCACACCTACTGTCGTAAGCATGATGATTACATCAATTTACAATATGGCGGATACATACTTTGTTTCACAACTGGGAACCAGCGCCAGCGGAGCTGTTGGTGTTGTAATGCCTCTTATGGCAATAATTCAAGCTTTCGGGTTCATGTTGGGCAGTGGTGCCGGTAGTAGGATTTCAATTTATCTCGGAGAAGGAAACTCTAAAGAAGCCGAGAAAGTTGCTTCCTCCGCTGTTTTTGCATCGATTCTTTGCGGGTTATTCATAGCATTAGTTAGCTGGTTAATACTACCTGATTTGCTAAGGCTGATGGGTGCAACAGAAACGATTTTACCCTATGCCTTAAGCTATTCAAAATACATTCTTTTAGGATTTCCAATAATGTGCTCTTCATTTGTATTAAACCATCTTCTACGTTCCCAGGGAAAGACGACTCTTTCGATGATAGGGTTAACAACTGGTGGTTTGTTAAATATCACATTAGATCCAATTTTTATATTTAATTTTAATTTAGGAATCGCCGGTGCTGCAATAGCAACCATTCTTAGCCAAGGAATCAGCTTTTTATTACTGCTTATGTTTGTGCTTAGCAAACATAGCTCACTGAAAATAAGCTTTGCTAAAATATCACGGGATTTGAAAACTTATGTCCGTATTATTACTCTTGGTGCTCCCTCTTTACTGAGACAAGGTCTTAGCAGTGTTGCTATATCAATCCTGAACAATCGTGCAGCTTTATTTGGTGATCAAGCGGTTGCAGCTCTTTCAATAGTTGGTAGAGTTTCCATGATGATTATGTCTGTTATGCTTGGGGTTGGGCAAGGTTTCCAACCGGTAGTGGGTTATAATTATGGGGCTAAAATATACAAACGTGTAAAAAGCGCTTTTCTTGTAACACTAACAATAGGATTTTGCATGATGGTTATTATCGCTGGCATATGCTTTGCCTTTGCCCCTGCAATTATAACCGCATTTAGGCCGGATGATCCTGAAGTAATCCGTATTGGTGCATTTAGTCTAAGGCTTCAGGCTTGCGTACTTCCATTAATGTCATTAACAATTTCCACAAATATGCTGCATCAATCACTTGCAAAAAGCAAGGTAGCAACATTCCTTGCTTTAACTCGACAGGGAATATATTTCATTCCCTTGATCTTAATCCTACCTTCCTTTTTTGGGCTTTTAGGTGTGCAGATATCTCAGAGCATCGCTGACGTATTAAGCATGCTCACGGCAATACCTTTTGTAATCCGGTTTTTTAGGCATTTGTCAATGGAAGAGAAGCAACTAAACTGGGATCTCTATAATCACGAATAAATATGTTTTCTTAACACATCACCGCCAGTGCTCTTTCAATAAGTGCCGGCGTGAACTTTAATCATATACCAAAACGTTATTGCTAAAGATTAATTTCACATAACTATATAAGTTGAACTTAATTTTACTTACTGTGACGAGCAATAAAGGATTATGCTCGCATAATCCAGCAATTCAGGTGCGTACCCACTGGAACGCACCCCCAGGAGCGACCCCAGATTTAACAGATGGAGTAGGTGTTTTTGCGAAGGCACAGCATTAAGAAAATGTTCAACTTATATAACTCAAATTTCCCACCTCAGCTTACGGGTAGTATTTTTATGCGCTGGTACCGACATGCTGAGGTGTGAGTCACATCGCCGTCGGTAGTCTGCTGTGTATGCAAGCGCTCAAAAGACTGTGGGAAAGTTGAGTAACCAACTTATGAACCTCAGAAAAATATACTTTGAAAATTCTTCTTGACAGAAGTAAAACTTTCTTTTATACTTTATATTACAAAGTACTTTGATTTATTGAAAAAGGAGTTGTTTAGATGGATGATAAAACTTTAAATGATGCCGTGGAGAATATCTCTATAATCAAAGAGGTTATAGAGCGAACAAGTAAATCTTTTGCTGCATTCAGTAAAATATTTATTCAGTGGGGGATTCTATTTATTTTTAACAGTGTGATTACGATACTTCTTTTGAATAATACAGAAAAAATGAGCGATATCTATACGAAGTATCCCTGGTTTGGTTATATCTTTCCAGCAGGGGTATTTATAATACTCGCCACCCTAATCTACCATAATATTGTTAAGAAGGTTCCCTTGGTTGGTTTGGAAAAGCATTTAATGATCTTATGGATTTTAACCTTAATCATGAATGTCATCCCCCAAAAAATATATGTTAACGCTGCTGTAGGTGTTGACTTGCAAAGTGTTTCTGTAGAGTATAATAATTTCCCCGTTGTATTATTTAGTCTAGCCATTGCTTTAATTGTCACATCATTGCTGACAGGATACAAACAGCCAAAGTATGTGGGATGTGTTTACATAGGCGTCAGTTTTCTACTTGCATTCTTAAGACTTCCTACGAATGGCATCAGTGCTATTCAAGTTTTATATGGTTTAGCTTTGCCTTTTACCTTTTTATACTTGGGTTTTTTCTTAAGGAATCAACAAGCAAGGGGGAATTAGTTTTGGATATTAATTCTATACCTGATTTATTTCAATCGAAATTAAGAATAGCCATAGTCTCTTCCTTAATGACCGGAGAAAAAAGCTTTAAAGAATTGAAAGGGATCACTGATGCCACCGACGGCAATCTTAGTGTTCATATTTCAAAGCTGGAAGAAGCAGAGTATTTAGAAGTATACAAGGATTTTTTTAAGAATAAACCCCGAACAAGATATACACTTACAGCTAAAGGGAAAAAAGAATTCATCGATTATGTCCATGCTTTAGAAAACATCTTAGAACAATATAAGCACAATGAATGATGTAGCGTGACGGTAACTCCGTCACGCTATTTTTGTTAATGCCAGAGAGCTTCTGGGGTACACAGTACATAAATTCCATGGTATCGGCAACGGTATATTCCTTCCCAACAACACTATAACCAGAGCTGAATTTGCAAAAATGCTTACAGTCGTTGCAGGTCTTTATACTGGTTCGTTAACAAATAATTTCACAGATGTGATGGAAAACGAGTGGTACTTTTAACTACTAAATTATATGGCACAACACTGCAAGCTTTGATAAAAGAGGGCAGGCAATTCTCAGTGATTGCCTGCTTTTACTTATGATACGTCTCATTATTTATTATTTTAAATCCCCGGTAAATTTGCTCCAAAAGAATAACTCTGGCGAATTGGTGGGTGAAGGTCATGTTGGAAAGGCACAAATTGTAGTTCGCCTCTTTAAGAAGATTTTCATCAAGCCCTATGGAACCGCCAATGATGAATGTGATCTGACTTGCGCCATTAAGCATAAAGTCTGATAATTTTCTTGCAAACTGAACGGAATCCGGTTGTTCACCTTTCAAATCCAGAGCAATTACAAAGGCGTTCTTTGCGATTAGCCTACGGATTTTTATAGCTTCTTTTTCCCTTACAATAATCTCTTCAGAGCTGCTTAATGTTTCGGGAACCTTTTCTTCAGGTATTTCTACAATTTCTGTGCGACAAAAACGTGAAAGCCGCTTTGTATATTCCAAAACGGCATCCTTTAAATATTTCTCTTTTAGCTTTCCTACTGCTATAATTTGTATCCGCAAAATCAACCTTCCTTTAAGCCGATGCGTTAATGTCATCCTCTAAACACAGATAGCCTCGCTGACTCTGTCGCGAAAAGCGACACTTAAATATACATCTTTCCCGGCAATAATAGATTTCTCGCTTAATGCATTTTTTACCGTTTGGAATGCAAGCTCGGGAAAATTGTTTTCTGCGCTTAAATGTCCAAGCAAAAACTTCTGAGTCCCTTTGGATGCAAGATATGCCACAACCTTTCCCGCTACTTCATTGCATAGATGCCCTGAGTCTCCAAGAATTCGCTGCTTTAAAGGCCATGGGTATCTACCCATTTTCAGCATCTCAATATCATGGTTTGATTCAATTAAAATCGCATCGCTTCCCTCGAGATTAGAAAGTAATTCTCTGTCCATGTGACCTATATCCGTTGCTACTGTTGCCGTTTTGTTATGGCAGCAAAACCTGAATCCAACAGGTTCAGCAGCGTCATGCGGTGTGTAAAATGTGCGAACCTCTACATCGCCAATGCTGAAAGCCTGTCCTGTACTAAATACTTTAATACATTCAGGCTTTATCTGTTTCAACTGATTTCTCATGGCTTCCCATGTCCTGTGGTTTGCATAAATGGGAATACCGAAACGTCTGGAAAGAATCCCTGCTCCCATTGTATGATCGATATGCTCATGGCTGATTACGATGGCTTGGATATCTCTGATATCTCCCCCTATCGCTGCCATGGATTCCTCAATTCTCTTTCCGCTTAATCCTGCATCAACCAAAATATGCGTTCTTTCATTTGAAATATATATGGCGTTCCCGCTGCTTCCGCTGTAAAGGCTGGCAAGCTTTATCATATGTTTATCCTTTCTGATATGTGCTAATCCGCTATGTTGTTAATCCGTTATATTGCTAACCCGTTATATTGTTAATCCGTAGTTATACGTTCTATATCAGCTCCAAGTGCTTTTAACTTTTCATCAAGCCTTTCATATCCTCTGTCTATATATTCGATATTTGAAATCGTAGTCTCTCCTCGTGCCATGAGTCCTGCAATAACCATAGCAGCTCCCGCCCTTAGATCGAGAGCCTTTATCGGAGCACCGCTTAGCTTTGAAATACCTTCAATAACTGCCATTCGCCCTTCTACCTTAATTTTTGCACCCATTCTTTTTAATTCATCAACATACTGGAAACGGTTGTCCCAAACGCCTTCGGTAATTGTGCTGGTTCCTTCTGCTCTACACAAAAGAACGGTTATAGGCGGCTGTAAATCCGTTGGAAAGCCTGGATATGGAAGTGTTTTTATGTTAACCTTTTGTATTTTATCCTTGCAGTATACCCTTATGCTATCGTCAAATTCCTCAATCCGTGCATTCATCTCTTGAAGCTTTGCTGTTAATGATTCCATGTGCTTTGGAATAATATTTTTTACAAGAACATCCCCACGGGTAGCTGCTGCAGCAATCATGAAGGTTCCGGCTTCTATCTGATCAGGTATTATTGTATAGGTATGTCCACCCTTCAATACCTTAACTCCTTTAATTTTAATTATATCTGTTCCGGCTCCTTTTATATCCGCACCCATTGCATTTAAAAAGTTGGCCAAGTCAACAATATGAGGTTCTTTTGCGGCATTTTCAATTGTAGTTGTGCCCTCAGCCTTCACGGCAGCCAACATAATATTAATAGTTGCTCCCACACTTACAACGTCAAGGTATATTGAGGTTCCAACCAGCTTATTCGCATTTATAATAACCTTACCATGCTCAATCTCAACCTTTGCTCCTAAAGCCTCAAACCCTTTAATATGCTGATCTATTGGCCTCACACCAAAATCACAGCCGCCGGGAAATGATACAACAGCTTTTTTGAATCTGCCTAGAAGCGCCCCCATAAGGTAATAGGATGCTCGTAGTCTTCCAAGTTGGTTATCGGTTGCTGTATATGAATTAATGCCGGAAGCATCTATTTCAAGAGAAAAATCATTCAGTTTTTTAATTTTTGCTCCCAGTTGAGTCATTATCTTTTCCAGAATGGTTATATCTAATATGTCCGGTATGTTCTCTATAGTACAATTACCGTCTGATAATATAGCTGCAGGGAGAATTGCAACAGCTGCATTTTTAGCTCCACTAATGGTTACTTCCCCTTTTAAACGCTTCTGGCCCCGAATAACCAGTTTCTCCAATACAAAACACCAACTTTCTTATTCTTTTGTAAAGACAAGTGGGCTTCGCCCACACCCAAATATAGGAACTCACAGATGCAAAACATAAATATTATTGTTTTTTATTAATGTTTTGCATCAGTAAGTTACTAACTTGATTAAACTGAGCCAAATCACTTCTTTAACATTATCAAAACTATTATAACACTTTATTAAAAAAAACCAATATCGAAGTCAGCATTATATAACTGCAATATCGTTTTTTATTAATCAAAAAACCAAGACCCCCACTTCTATAAGTGGCTTAAAAGCCACATATTAATGAAGTGTATTTTAGCCCGGTGGGCTAAAAACACGTAGTGGCGGGTTCCGATTCTACACTTCAGGTTTAGTAGAGTCTCCATCTGAAGCCCATAGGCGTATTTTACAAGTAAAAACGCTTGAAGTTCAGCTTTGCTGAACGAGTTCACTTTCTTCATATTTACTTTCTTCATTGGGGTAAATCTATCCATTCGCCGGTATAGGCATTAAAATATGTTTCTGCTCCGGAATGGAAATTAATCTGCCAGATAGGAATATCAAAAAGCTCCTCATCCTTTGGTCTTAAATACCCTAAAACAATTGAGCTTATAACTCCCTTAACTTTATCTTGATTTGTTAATAAAATAATATTAGGAGAGACAATCTCGTCTTTTTGCTTGCTGAGCTTAATATTGTAAAATACTTTTATGCTACCTTCAACTCGTATAAGCATGCCATCTTCAATTGAAAAAATAATTTTGTTGCTGAATAGGGGCATTCCATTATATTTCTGAATATATTCTACCGTTGTGCTATTGCCCTCTCTTACATAACTATTTAACGAAAAATCTTTACTTTCTAACCCGTTTTTCTTAATCCATGATAAAATTTGTTTATTTGTTTTTTTCTCATCCTCAACATCAAAAGTTGTCATTCCGGTTTTATCCGTATAATTAAATGTATCCTTATTTAGTCGAAGAGTTTTACCTTCATTTTCAAAAATAGGGTTTTCAGAATAGGAAGCGTCACTATAATCCTTTTCGGTTAGCATATTAATGATTTTCTGAAATTCTTTAGGCTCTTTTTCAATGTAACTGATACGGTTCAAAGGCTCGTCACTATTGGGAATTGTTCCGGTAACAATGACTCCCGCAGCTTCTAATGCTTGCTTAGCGCTTCTTTGGTACTGCCCTGTTACAATAAAAGAGTTTTTTACATTCATTACGTTTATAAATAGAAAGATATTCAATAGTATTAATAATACCAATATAATATTCTTTGCTTTGGACCAATCCATATTATTCACCCTTTCCTTGCATTTTCAGATAAATAGACTTTGAATTGGTTTCCACAAGCCAATAGGGTTCTGCCCGCATTCCGTTTTCCGGGCAAAGGTACACAGTGGATATATTTTTTATAGTAGGATCCATTGCATAATCCGGATATTCTACAACCAATTGTTTTTCAAAAAAGTCATAAAAATTAAGGTTGTAGAAATCATAATAATCATTATTGGCGAATGTTTTTATATGCCATTTCACATCTACAACCCGATCTCTGTTGGCACTTATGGTAATAGCAGATTGAACGGTTTTATCTCTATTGCTCTGCATTTTAACTTCCATGTTGTCTAAAATATAATCAAAGGTAAATTCGTAATAATAGCTTGGCTTTTCGTCTATTTTACTTAAATGAATCTCAACGCCATTAATTAATTTTTTCCTGCCTTCGATAAAAACAAGTGCTTTTTCTAAAGCCTCTTCCACCAAGCCTTTGTCACCGTTATTCTTTTGCCGGTATTGATAATCAAAAAAACCATTATAATAATAACGATAGACCTGTTGTTCATCAGAAAAAATGAGATTTGTACCATCCTCACTGAATTTTGTGATTATAGAGCCTTTGTGATCTTCGAGAAGATATCCATCAATCATATCAGCATTATCTTCATTAAAAACAATCTCATTTGGTGTCTTAACTAGCAGATCCCATATCTTCTTCTCGCCATTATCCATTCTTACAAGCAATTCGGGGTTTTTTATGCTGGGATAATAGGAAGCCAGTCTGTTCATTGGAATAACATTCCCATTATCTTCAATGGTCTCAATTGCTTTGATATAGTCTGACTTTTTCATGTCACCAGATCCAATATCGACAAGATATTTGTAAATATTCTCCCCGTCATATACATATAACGTGTTTTGGGTGTTATTAATGTTTTCATATGGTGAAATCGCTATTTTATATATTTTTTTTAAGGATGATGATGCTGTTGATTCGGCTCCCGTAAGCCATTTGATTGCATCTGCGGGAAAGGCGTCCTTAAACTCAACGACAATACATTTCGTTTTTATTAATGAGTACCAATCAAGCTCATAGCCTGTAGTCTGCTCCGGCTTTTTCTCAATTATCTGACGCAAATAGCTGCTCTGCATATCTTTCCATATCGATCGATACAGATTGTTGCTTGAATTAAGAGGCCAGCACAAATCCTCCTTACCATCAGAGATTAAAATGGCATCGGCACTATAATAATTGTTTTTCACCTCGTCTATATCATGAGTTTCATTGTTTTTCCAAAATCGCATTTGCGGTGAAAATGGAAAAGGAATCCCAGGATTTTTTTCACTCCATAGAATTCCCATCTGAAACACACATAATAAAAGGAGAAGAATCATTAATATTGATTTTTTGTATTCCACATTGGTTAGGCGCATGTTTTTTCCCCGATTGTTTCGGAATTACTTAATACCCAACTTTTTAAGTATATTAAAGCATTCCTTGGAATTAATAAGGCTATTCCTTATACTAAAGTTTTGCTTGGGTTCGGGAATAACAACCTCCCTGTCCTCAATTTGCAGATTATTTTCCAGTGTAATATCATCATAACTGCTCTTTGGAAACCCGATAATACGAATGCGGTTTGGATGCTTTTCGCCAACGAAAGGCAATGCGAACCTGTATGGCTTAGGGTACTTAATAACAACACTGTTAGGGGCAACAAGCAATTCAAAAACACCGTCTTTCTCCACAAAAGCCATAATAATAATTGAATCGCCGTTTTCAAGCACTACACTGTCATCAAGCGTTACTGAAAGCTCATAATCCTGCGCAGAGGCATTTCTGGTGTCCTGCTGCTTTATAACAATATCTTTTACGTAAACATTCTTTGTCTCGATATTTTTATCAAAAAACAAAGAATCATATTCTTCTATCATTTTTTCATATGTATACGCTTCTTCCTGTGAAGCCTCTTCTATATGCTGCTCGTCCTCAATATGTATGCCCGGAATGGTTACGCCGGTGAGTGTGGCATCAGCCATTGCGCCACTAAAATTAAAAGCACCCCCGACTGTAGCCATGGAAGCCACCGCTCCAACCGCTAATAAGCCAAGAATCAACAGCATAAAAAACAATTTTTTAGCCATAAAACCCTCTTGGCAAAGCTTGTCATCTGTTAATAAAGGACAACGTGCCCCGCCACAATATTCCTACTTATATTATACTATAAAGTTTATTACAATTCCATTACTACGATCTTAAAATGCAGTTACTATATTATTCCGGTTACTGTTTACGCCCTCTATATTCGGAGATATAGTTGTGGTGTAATAACGGAAACTGCGCTTCATCTGCAAGAGTCGTATAGTTCGGCAGGCGTTTTTAAACGCCAAGCGTTTTAAATACGCTATATTAGTGTAGTGCATTTTGCGAAGCAAAAGCAACTTGGCAAGCTGAAACTCGCAAAAATGCATTTTGAAAAACATATGGTAGTTCTCTTATGCTGTGTACTGTAATTCACAGTTATCTTATCCAAAATCAGAAGAAATAATCTCCGGTGCTTCGTGCTGTTAGTTTTATTCTTTATTCAAAAGAGTCGTCAGTAGGGTTTTCCAGGTTTAACACACAAGAATCGTCACCCTCCGCTTCCTTTACCTGTGCCGCGGGTAATAAAATTGTAATTTCCGTTCCTTTGTTTAATTCGCTTTTTGCTTGTATTATTCCACCATGGGTTTTAGCTATTTCTTGCGCAATAGATAACCCTAATCCGGTACCGCCCATTTGCCTTGAGCGGGCTTTATCAACACGATAAAAACGTTCAAAAATTCTTTCAAGGTCTTTCTCAGGTATACCAATCCCCGTATCAAAAACCTTGACATATGAATTTTTACCGTCCACTCCTACACATATCGATACTTCGCCTTCTTCCGGCGTATATTTTATAGCGTTACCTATGATATTAAACATCAGCTGTTCAAGACGGTCCCGATCGCCCAATATATAAGCTTCGGATTCATCTATTATTTTTATAGCCTGATTTTTCTCCTCTGCGGTCATTTGCAGCCTTTCAACCACGCTTTTTGTAAGCTCCTGTAATGACAGCCTTACAAGCTTAAGCTTAACACCACTGTCATGCTTTGACAGAAGCAGTAAATCCTTGACAAGGCGATCCATTCTATCCGACTCGGCATAGATAACCTTTAAAAAGTTCCTTGTAATCTCCTCATCCTCTGAAGCCCCATCAAGAAGGGTTTCAGTATAGCTTTTAATTGATGTAAGAGGTGTTTTAAGCTCATGGGAGACATTTGCTACAAATTCTTTACGCATATTGTCGAGCTTTTTCTCTTCGGTGTAATCCTGTAGAACAGTAATAATACCGGCTACAGTATTATCATTATCAGAAAAAGAAGCAAAATATATTTTAAAGAACCGGTCACTAATTTCAAATTTGTGGCTTATTTCAGCTAGGCTTTTGTTGTTCAGAAGAGCCTCTAAGGTATAGTCCAATTCTAATTTATCCATAATTCCTGAAAATGTCTGTTTCTCCTGTTTAAGGTCAAGCAAGCTGCGTGCTGCCGAATTGATATGGATTATCAGACCGTCTGTATTAAATGCTATGATTCCGTCTGTCATAAAATTCAGGATGAGCTCAAATTTATTTTTCTCGTTGGAAATTTCCATTAGCATGCTTTTAAGCTGACTTGACATAAAGTTAAAAGTTTTTGTAAGCTTGCCTATTTCATCATCTGACTTAACCTCAAGAACCTGTCCGAAATCTCCTGAAGTGATTTTTTCTGCTTTATGCATAATATCTACAATAGGCTTTGTAATAGTCTTTGAAAGCAAAAAACCGATTACGATAGTAAAAGCAACCGAAATAATCATGCCAGACAGGATTATCTGACTGAATTCCTTTATAATTGACAAGGCTCTTGTACGGTTGTATTTGAAAAACAGTATATAGTCGTCATCTGCCAACGTCTGACGCCTAACATAATCATAAAAGTCCCCATCTGCAGATTTTGTAAGGTTTTTCTCTTCTCCTGCCGTTTTTCCGTTTATAACGGAGATGAGGTTTTGGGATTTAAATATTTCGTTTCTGAAATTAACCTTATTTTCTTCGTACAAAACATCAGAAGAATAAAGTATTTCAAAAGTGCTACCTTTAATAATAGTATAGCTTTTATCAAAGCCGGTTAATTGACTTAGTATATTGGGATCATCCCTGAGCCGCCATTCAAGCTCTGTTTCGCTCATTCTTTCATTAATACCCAGGATTGAGTAATTATTTGAAATTGTAGTTTTAAACTCGTTATAAAATATATCTTCCACTTTGTAATTAAGAAAGACCCAAATTATAGACATTAATACAAAGGTTATGGTGACAATGATTATAACAAGTCTCCATTGCAGGCTTTTTAAAAACATTTCGCCCCCCGGCCAAAACATAAGTTTAGTTACTCAGCTTTCCCACAGTTTTTTGGATGCTTGCCTGCACTGCAGGCTATCGACAGCGGTGTGATACCACCACCTTAGCATGTCGGTACCCGCGTCTCAAAACGTTACTAACAAGCGGAGGTGAGTAAGTTGAGTTCGTTATTTACATTATAATTTTCACTGTATTAATTAAAGCGAGGGATTAAAGTAGTAGCCGACACCACGCTTTGTCAGTACATATTCAGGCTTGCTCGGTATCCTTTCAAGCTTTTCCCTAAGACGCCTAACCGTAACATCAACTGTGCGGACATCGCCGTAATATTCATATCCCCAAACCTTCTCAAGCAGACTCTCCCTGGAAAAAATCTGCCCTATTTGCATCGCAAGGAACTTAACTAATTCAAACTCACGAAGAGTCAGCTCAATTATTTCCTCAGCCCGCTTTATTTCATAGCGGTTTATATCAATAGTTAGATCTCCACAAACGAGTATTTCGCTTTGAACCTTTTGTGTATCCTCAACTACACGACGAAGGTTAGCCTTAACCCTAGCCATGAGCTCCCGGGGACTGAACGGTTTTGTGATGTAGTCATCTGCACCCAGCTCAAGCCCCAGAACCTTATCCACTTCTTCTTCCCTTGCGGTTAACATCAGAATAGGAATATTCATAGTCTGCCTAATTTTCTTGCAAACTGTAAACCCATCATATTCCGGAAGCATTATGTCCAAAAGTATTAAATCCGGCTTTTCGCTTTCTACCATCTCTAAAGCCTGTCTCCCATCATATGCTTCAACTGTGTCAAAACCTTCTTTTTTTAAGTTAAACTTTAAGATATCCACTATGTTTTTTTCATCATCGACAATAAGTATTTTTCTTTTCATAACAAGCACCTGCTTTAAATTATTTTTTATTGCATTGTGTTGACATATTTATTATAGCATCTATTCATTTTTTTAAACAGAGGGTAACTTTCAAGATGCAAACAGCTAAAGTCTGGCAGAGGTATTGTTCACACGCTCTATATTTTGAGATTTATATGAAACGCCATAAATTCATGTAATTTAATTTTTTTATGCTACCTATAATTCAGCGCTATTTGCAATGATAGTATAAGTTTCAAAGACATTGTATTAAGCTTTGCAATGACGGAAACTACGCTTCCTTTACAAGAGCTAAATTCCGCTAATGTTTACTTATATTGCACACCTATTTCTCCTCCGTTACCTGTTGAAAGTGGCGCCTCGAAGCATGTTGCTCTCCTAAATGTCTGAAGAATAACCTGTGCGTTATTCATATCGCAATGCTTCAATGGGATCCAAATCCGCTGCCTTCTTTGCCGGATAAACACCAAAAATCAAACCTAATATTACCGAAATTGAAAATGATGCAATAACAGTTGCTATATCAACAGCAGGAGGTATCTTTATCCATGCTGAGATCAAGTTACCTGCAAGAATACCCAGAACAATGCCAATTAAACCTGCAAACCCTGTCATTATAATCGATTCTAACAAAAATTGAACTACAATGTCTCTTTTTTGTGCCCCCAATGCTTTACGAATTCCTATTTCCCTTATACGCTCTGTAACGGATACAAGCAAAATATTAATTATTCCAATTCCGCCGACTATTAAGGTAATGACTGCAATTACCAGCAGAACCGAAGTAACCACTCCAATCATATCGGTAAACAGCTTTTGGATATCCTGCATTGATTGAATATAATAAATATCCTCCTTGCGATGAACTCTTTCCAGAAAACTGATTATTTTATCATTTACAAGTTTAACATCCACATCCTTATCAAGTGAATACATTATAGAACCCAGTCGGCTGCTGTTTGTTATTGAGTGAACTGTCCTGATTGGCATGTAGACCATAACAGGAATTTGTTCTCCGGCAAAGCTGCTCAAAAGGTCATCCCCCGTACTTATAACCCCAACGATCATAGCTTTTACAGTGTACTGCCCTATCTTAATTTTTATGTTTTCGCCGGTTATGTCAACCCTGTTATAAAATCGTTTTGCAAAATTATCATCCACAACTACTACTCTGGCTCTGGCAGTATCATCAAAATTATTTAAAAACCTGCCTGCTGCCATTTCGATTACCGAAAAGTTTTTATATTGGGATGTTACACCACTCACAAAAGCCATTTGTGTCTGGGTATCAATTCTAATTTGTCCGCCCCACTGCGCGATCGTGGTAATATTTTTTACTTCAGGTATATTTTCAGTAATTAAATTTATATCATCAATAGTAAGCCATTCATCTTTTGTTATATCATTCCCTTTATTGTATATGTTAAAGGTATTGGCTCCAATTTTCTCAAACTCACCAGAGATATAACTCTCTGTAGCATTCCCCAAAGCCATAATTGCAATTACAGAAAATACGCCCATTATTATACCAAGCATAGTTAGAAGGGATCTCATTTTATTTGCTCTAAGGCTATCAAACGCCTGTTTGAACAATTCCAAAAATATCATATTTCTACTCCACAAATCTGATTTTATGCCATTCGCTTACCGAAACTAAAATTAATGATTCTACTCCACTACTTTCATATAATTTCAATTTGGAAGGCTTTATCTAAAGCTCCAACAACCCTTAAAAAAAAGTACAAATTTAAAAAAACTAAATAAAATACTTTTACTCCACTATTCTGATTTTTGCACCCTCTTCGAGGCTGGGTTGCGGATCTATGACTACCATATCTCCTTCTTTTAGTCCATCAATAACCTCAACAGTCATATATGAATATGCTCCAAGGCTGACATATTGCCTTTTAACGGTCATGCTTTCCTGATCAATAAGCATAACATACTGTTTACGGTCCTTATCTTCCATATAGATATTCAACTCGGTTACAATAACATTCTTTTTCTCGCTTGTGACAATATCACATTCCACGTTAATGCCCGGTTTTAGAATACCTTTGCCATCCATCGGCTTAATAATAACCTCAACAACCGTCTCAATACCACTTGAGGATTGAATTGACTTTGCAATCGGAGCAACAGACACAATCTCTCCTTCAAGCTCTGTTCCGTCTCCTAATGCCTCACCGGTTATTTTAACCCGCTGTCCCATGTCCAGATCCTTTGAGTTATATTCATTTACAGTGGCTGTAATTTTTAATTCACTCACATCTATAATTGTAAAAGCCGGTTGACCGCTTATTGTGTATCCGCCCTCAGTTATAAAAGCATCTGTTATAAATCCACTGATTGGCGCTTTTTCAAAGCTTTCAATTTTCTTAAGCTTTTTTTCTATATCAGAAATCTGAGAACTCAAAAGCTCAATATTCTTCATTTGTGCTTGTATATCAAGGTTTTGGCTGCCAATACTCGATTGATAGCTTTTTTCTGCAGAATCAAGGCTGATTTGAGCGCTTTCTACTGCTGCTTTTGCGTCTTTCATCACTTTTTCATACTGATCTAGCTGAGTTTTTGGAATTATTCCAGCAACAAAGAGCTTATTCTGATTTTCGTAATCGCCAGCTGCAGTTTGATAACCGGTCTCAGCACGTTCAACGGCATTTTTTGCAGAAGTTAAAGAGGATTCAAGTGATAAAAGCCCTTGGCCTGACTCAAGCTTTTGTAGTGTTATGGCTTGAATATCTTTTTGCACTCTTAACCTTTTCATCTCATCGGTTAAGGTTGAAGTGTCAAGCTCAACAAGGCGATCACCCTGTTCCACAAAATCGTTCTTGCCAACAAGAATTTTTATAACTCTAAGTGGTGTATCAAAAAAGACCTGAGCTTTATTGATTTCCTCCACACGACCATAAGCTGTAACATATGATTGAATATCACCGGTTCCAATGGTAACTGCTTTAACCGGTTCAGCCTTTCTCGAAGAAATATTGAAGGCTTCACCTTCTTCTGAATTTTTATTAATGTTAAACAATATCATTGCTGCAAGTATTACGATTACTATAATCCCAATAATAACTTTTTTCATGTAGCAAAACTCCTTCTATTAGCTATATGTTGGGGTTTAAGGCATGAATCCGGCAAATTGATTTTGCACAGCCGCTAGCCCAATATTTAATAGCACAGTTATTAAAAATAAAATTAATGTTATTGTATAAGATTTCTTTTTTTCAACCCTTCCGACATAAACAAAGCCTATCCCAATCAAAATGTATCTCCATATACTAAAAAACTCAAGAGATGCTGCAAGACTAAATAAAACGCTTCCCACTGATTGAGCATCAATAAGAGAGGCTAAGCTTGTTACACTTGCACTACTAGGATCTGCCCCCGTGTAATATAGAAACAATATATGGATGATACTTCCGATTAATGGAATTAACGAAATATACGCCATCATTGAGAAATATTTCTTTAACCCTTTTTCGCAATTAGCAAGACGAAAAATTAGATATAATACAAGAGTACTGATAGCCCAACCCGCAAGGACTATAAAAGGAGAAGCAGCGAGCATCACAATCGAAAAAACTTTCATAATTGCTTTAATTTCATCTGGTGACATATCCATACCCTTATTTTTGTAATTCTCATAAAGCAAATCTAATTGTGCACCCTGCGTGAGCGAATTTGTAAAATAATACACAACAATTGTGCCTATACATAATATAATGATGGGAAATAGAATTGATGGCTTGTTTCTTATGTATGAAAACAACTTTTTCGGTGAAAAAAACAAATTCGCAAGCCTTTTAAAGATATTCATCTTTTCCGGTATGATCGTTTCTTCTTCGTTAAGAACATAATTATTATCCATTTACATCAACTCCATTTTATAATATTTTATTGATATATCAATTTTCTTGGATATCATACTTCCTGGTACTTCATAATTACTTTGGTATTACGCTTACTATTACTTCATATTTGTTTTGATATTAACCTTCCTAGTACATCACAGATTTGCTTTGATATTACACTTACCGGTATATCAATTTTCGTGGATATCACGCTTCCTGGTAAATCATATTTTGTTCTATCATTGCTTCCAAAACATCAGCAGCCTTCAAAGGTTCTTTTACAAGCTCATCCTTTATTATCTTACCGTCTCTAAATGTAACAATTCTTTCTGTATGCTGTGCAATATCAGGTTCGTGGGTTACAAGCACTATTGTAACACCATCTGCGTTCAGGCTTTGAAAAATCCCCATTATTTCCTCACCTGACTTACTGTCCAGGTTACCTGTTGGCTCGTCCGCAAGCAAAAGATTGGGATTGTTCACAAGGGCTCTGGCAATGGCGACCCTTTGCCGTTGACCACCCGAAAGCTCATTTGGCTTATGATTCATTCTATCAATTAAATCAACCTTTTCCAATGCTTCAATAGCCTTTTCACGACGTTTTTTTGGTGGCGTTCCGGCATAAATCATAGGAAGCTCAACATTTTTTAAGGCAGTCATTCTGGGAAGTAAGTTAAAAGTCTGAAAAACAAAACCAATGCTTGAATTTCTTATTTTAGCAAGCTCGAAATCAGATAAGCGTGAAATTTTAATATTATTAAGCATATAATCGCCTTTTGTCATTTTATCAAGGCAGCCAATAATATTCATAAGGGTTGATTTTCCCGATCCTGACGGACCCATTACAGAAACAAATTCCCCATCCTTAACGGAAAAATCAATACCTTTAAGAGCTTCAACAGATATTGTTCCTGTGTTATATACTTTCCATAAATTTTCCATTCGTATCATCAATAATTACCGCCTTATTCTATGATAATGTTTGGTTAACTTATTTTGTAACTTTATTTATACTTTAACATTCTTTTTGATGCATTTTCGGACTTCAATAATCCTTGAAAATACAACTCCAAAAGATGTTGCATATAAATATACTCAAAACTTAAATGTAGTCTGTGCTGTTTGACAAGATCATTGTGTTAGCAGTCTAGCTTATATTCAGTAAAGTTTGGTATCTTGACAATGTATGTTACAGTATCTATGACAAAATAAATTGCAGTTTAATACATATAAAATATTACGAAAACCATCTTGTTTCATTACTCATTATACGTAATCCAAGGGTTTTGACGTAAAAGACCGTTAAAGTCAGCTAAGTCAGTCAGTCAGTCAGTCTGTCTGTCTGTCTGTCTGTCTGTCTGTCTAAAAAATTGACTTTCCGGCAAAAGTCTTGTTAAATTGCCTGCCAAAAAGCCTAGCTAGCAACAATTATTGTAAGTTTATCTAATTCATGAGACCCCCACTTCTATAAGTGGGGGTTCCTTATCCCTGCTTCGGTGGGGGTAGAGTCCTCCACCGAAGTTCCGATGTTCAGCTTTAGCTGAACGAGTTCAATCAGGTATACTTTTGTGCAATATTTGATATACCCAACAAATTGACCTTATGTAAAAATACGTTGCTTTAATTTTTTTGTCTGCTATAGTTGTAATGTTTTAACCTCGTATTTTTTTCACGGTACTCGACATCATTAAATAATATTACTAAGAAAGCCTTATGGCAATAACCATAAGGCTTTCATATAAATCCGGCAACGTCCTACTTTCCCAAGGCGTC
>DAIPML010000191.1:0-7047 GCA_036768735.1 Clostridiales bacterium
TACTCTCCATAATGATTATTCCTTAAATGCCATGACCTTGTTAAAAAGCATCATAGTCTGCATTTTCTCTTCCGGCCACGGCAACATGTGATTCAATAAAATGTCAATACAAAGGCAAAAGTACGATTTTATTCGGGTATTTGCCAACAATAATAGCAATTGACATCCCGCTTTGACTCTCAATTTATTAAATATAGAATCATCACGCTCTCTATCTCTCCTCTATTTTCAGCTAATACACAACAACATATGCACTTATTTTAAACAAAATATCAAGATAAGCCTTTATAAAAAAACGTCTGTTTCATATCACTTAAAACGATGTCAAATTTACCCTCGAATTTTTTGTTGATTGAATCATAGGAACCAATAAGTCGTTCGTATATAGGATTTCCAAATATGTCCTTAGTCTCAATGTCTTTGTTGCTTGCGACGTTGGAGACAAATATATCTTTTATCTTTCGAAGGACGACAATTTGTTCGTCGCTGAAATCGTAAGTATGAATATATGAATCGTAATTTTTTTCAATGCGTTCTTTGGGTGTCGGGATTTTTTTGATACCCATCGCATGCAAGAAGAAATCCCAAATTGAGCCTTGCGGATAGTCATACATTTTCTGTAAATGTCCTTCGTCTAAAAAGGTGTTTGGGCTTTTGAGCCAAAGAAGTAACTGCGCAATTTCCTCGTCGGTTGGAGAATAATCTTCTTCTGTCGCTTTTTGTTTAATAGTGGCTATTTCAGGTTCTTTTGAATTTTTGAGTTCCTCTTCAAAGATACGTCTGGCTTCCTCAATAGGTATATTGTCTTTTATTTTAATGCTGTCGCCGTGAATTTCGACGCGCTGAATCATATTTTCAGGATCGATATTGTCTATAAGGAAATAGTCACCTAGGGGGCTTACGACCGACACAACAACTGCTCCAGGCATTTGAATACCTTTGGTGATTTTCTTATTCTCTTTCAGGGTGCCTTTCCCGTTATCTTCCATACGCTTGCACAGTCCTACGAAATCAAGCACCTTAAAACTGAATTTACCTGTCTTGGGGTCTAAACGTGTGCCTCGACCTATCATTTGTATATACTGACCAACAGAGTTGGTCAGTGAAGCGAAAGCAATATGACGGACACATGGGATATCGACTCCTGTACTGAAAATATCTACCGAAGTAACCACATAAGGTTTTTGATAAGGTTTCTTGAACCAAGCTTTTAATGTCTCGTTCAATTCGCTATTTTCAGAGATAACGGCTTCGGCGTAGTACGGTTTTTCGTAATTGTTATTATCGAACACTTTGTTCACAGCTTTTGCCAATTCGATACAATGAGCCTGGCTGACCCCAAAAAGAATCACTTTCTCGCCGAATTGCGTATGCTTTTTTATTTCCTCGGCTATGCGTAAACAGTTTTCTTCCGAAATATATTTACGATTCAGTGTTTCTAATTTGATTTTCTTTTCAGCTCCTAACTCAATGATATATTTTTCCTTAGGGTCGAGTACATGGTCAAATGTAATCCCCTCTTTTTCGGCTTCGGCAATAAGTGACGATTTTATTTCAATAGGTTTATAGGGCGCTAAAAAACCTTCGTCGATGCCCCGTGCCATATCGAACTGAAAATCGGGATCGCCCGATTCGCAACCAAAAAGTTTGTAAGTATCTAATATTGCCAAATCTTCTTCGGCAACATTATGCCCGTCTTTAGCTACCGCAACACGGGGCGTGGCCGTAAGTCCGACGCGCGGACAAAGAAAATGGTCGAAAATAAGTTTGCGGTTAACATTGATACTGCGGTGGCACTCGTCCACTATAATTAGATCGTAGAAGTTGGGTGACAAATCGCGATGGATTATTTCGAGCGTATCAATAACCACGACATGGATAGATGCGTTTTTCCGTGATCGGAAATTGGAAGTTGTCAGCCAAACGGAAGAGTAGTCTTTACTGATAAGTGAAAAGCCATCGTCAACGGCTTGTTTGGCGAGCATGCGCCTATCGACTACAAACAAAATGCGTTTTGCCAAACCCGCACTTAACAGGGCTTTGACTAATGCCACGGCAGTACGTGTTTTACCCAACCCCGTCGCCATATGGATAAGCATTTTTTGCTTGCCTGCCTTGTAATGGTCGACAATGGTGCGGATACATTGCAACTGATAATAACGCTCTTTGCCGATCGAAGGGTCGAAACCACCCGCAATAATAGTATCAATTATTATTTCTCGGTTAGTGACAATCTTTTTCTGTTGCTCCACTTTCCGCTTCATCTCTTCCAGCGACATAAATTCGGAGATCTGTTTGAACTCTCCCGCATCCAAGCCACGCCAAGTGGTGTCGTAAAACCAAATCGACTCGGGGCTGCAAGCATAGAGAAAACGCGGTTTCAACACCTGATACACAATGGTGCGTAGTTTTAAAAAATCTTTTCGTTCCCGATCAAAATTGTTCTCGATAACAGCCAATACATCGCCGTTGTAATCCTGTAATACAATGTCAGGACGAATGTTTTTATATTGCGGATAATCCTTGCGTAAATTTTCGGGAAGATCATAGACAGGTTGATAGAGAAGGGTATCGCCCACATTCCAACCATACTTATCCACTAATTTTTGAATCACGGGAATATCCGTGGAAGTAGCTTCATTAATTCGTCTACCCATTATATTCTTCCTTTTAAGGACTTTTATTTTAATAGTTTACGGGTTTCAACATCCTGCAATATCCTCATTTGTTGAATGGCGGTTTGGTTTAATCGAATTAACCTTTCTTTTTGAGGCATCTTCTCACTTATAAATACAGCGTTGAGGTTTTCCATATTCGACAGGCATATTAGCTCGTTAATGTTTGCATAATCACGAATATTACCTTTCAAACCGGGATTTGCGTCGCGCCACTGCTTGGCAGTAACACCAAAGAGAGCGACGTTTAACACATCGGCTTCGTTGGCGTAAATTATCGAGGTTTGAGAGGTAGTAAGCTCCGCGGGAACCAGGTTCTGTTTTATGGCATCGGTATGAATATGGTAATTCAGCTTTGCTAACTCGCGTTTGGCACTCCAACCTAGTTGTTTCTGTTCCTCTTCTTTGAGCCGTTGAAATTCGTTAATCAAATAGAGTTTAAACGGGACGCTGATGGCCGATCCGAATTCAAACGCGATATCTTTATGGGCATACGTACCACCGTATCTTCCTTTTTTAACAATGATACCTATGGCGTCGGTTTTTTCGATCCATTCCGAAACACTCAACACAAAGCTAGGCAATCCTGCCTGCGATTTAAAGTGGTCAAATTCGACCACTTTAAATCGGGGATTGTTTATCGACTCCCAAGTACCCAAAAATTCAAGAGTATAACGGTTTCTGAGCCAATTTTTTATGATGTCCGCTGCACGGCTCTCGCTTTCTTTGGCGTTAGCCATATCGGTTAAAGAGATATAATCTTTCTCGGCCACCGATATAATAGTGATTTCGCTTTCCTGAACATTTATTTTTGCCATAACCGTATCTCGTTTATGATTCTACATCCTATGAAGCGGGTTCAACATATTCCACACCCCAAACATCCGCTAAAATTTGATTGATACTTTTGCTTGCATCGAACCCCATGCATTCCAATTTATTTAGTATTTCGTATTTTTCTTGTAGCTCATCAACTAATTTGTTTTGAACATCGATTTTAGGTAATGGAATTTTTTGCATTTTTATAACATTCTGATTTATAACCGGTTGAGCAGATTGTTTCTTTAGTTGATTTAATTTTTTTGTTTTAAGGACATAAAATAAATATTCTGGTATAATAACGCTTTCATCTTTGACTACCAAAGCAAATGAATTATCTGTTATCCAGCATCTTGATTTCGAAAAATAAGGATTACCACATAAAGCTCCAACTCTTCCAATTGAGATGCAATTTTCTTGAAAATTATATTCATTATGATATCCCGATATTCCATTCCCACCATAAACTGGATATATTCCTTTAACAAAAAGATTGCTTGGTAAAAAACTACCAGAAGAAAGAGAAATTACTTTTTCACTAATTAAATCATAGATTAGTTTTTGAGAGCCTACTTCTCCTAAGTCTTCAATTTCCCAATTCTTCAACACTTTCTCCACACCTTCAATAATCGCTTTTTGCTTCGCTACTTTACATACTATTTCAGCCTGTTCGTCAAGAGAAGGGAGGGGAATTTCCCAATCCTGCATATGCTCAAACTTGAAGTTCATCCGTACACCGCCATTGGCTTTTTCATTGACATAGTCGAGGAAAATCTTACTAGAAAATAAGGCATTCAAGTAGAGCGGGTTTAGTTCGTCTTCCTTGCAACGAAACACAATATATGCTCCGCTGATGATCTGATTATCATAATCGAAAGTATTAAAACCGATACTTCCCACGTTGATTCTGTATGGGTTGTAACAAAATTCATTTTGATTAACAAGAAAATAGCTTTGAGAAGTTTCTTCGGGTTGTAGTTTGTCGTTTCGAAAGACGCCGATTTCATTGCTTACCCCCAAAACTTTATAATTTATTCCCTGATTGTTCGCGGGTTTTATCTTGTTTTCATTAAGTATCAAATAATCTTTGAGTTTTACAATGGGATATTTTGCTCCACTTTTCAATACCTCTTTAATTGTATGAATCTCTTTATGTTCCGAAACCGAAGTTTCGGGAATATTGTTGATATACTCCCGGGCGATGTCGGCTTCAAGCGCGTTCGCGGGATTGAGTTTTACAAGATAGGGTAGAATCTTGTCGGGCTTGGCTGTTTTGAGTTTTCGGTATATTTCGTCCAATGTAGTGGTTCCATTCGGCTCAATGTGGCTGATAGCTTCCGTCCATTCAGAAAGCTGGCTGTCGGAAAGAGCACTTTTGTAGTTCGCCATATTGAACGAATAGTAGTGAGCTTTGTCGATACGCTTGGCTATTTCGTTCTGAATGCGGTTTTCGAGCATTTGGTCGAAGACTATCAACTCCATCTGTTTGTCTACTTCGGTAATCTTCTCCTCTTTTATTTTCTTGTTTAGCTCCTTTGATTTTCTTGTCTTCTCTATTTCACCTTTTTTCTGCAACTCAATGCGTGTTTCAGCGCGGATTTTATCTTTCACGCGCGGGTCTAAGGCTTTTATCCATTCGGCTGGAATACAGAACTGGTTTTTCGATTCTGGTGGTTGTTTGCCATTTTTTACATATTTGTGGTACAAATCGAGGCACTCCACCAATTGGGATCCTGCCTGCTCCCTTCGGTTGGTACCCATTGTGTATCCATCGTTCGTTACTTTGTAGAACCACGTCCAATTAGTTTTTCCTCCTTTTTCGAATAACAGAATGGAGGTTTTCGGACCTTGTCCGCTTTTGCTGACAAATAACCCTTGCGGAAGTGAAATAACGGCTTTGAGTTGGGCTTCGTCCAAGAGCATCTTGCGTAAGGCTTTGGCGCTAAACTGATCCCACGTGTGGAAACCTTCGGAGACAACCACTGCGCAACGTCCGCCTTGCCTCAACTGTTCAAACATCAATTTGACGAATAGGATGGTTGTTTCCGATTCTTTGGAATATTCGCTCCACACATCGGGATAAGCATCTTGGTCGCGTTGCGCCCCAAAAGGTGGATTTGCCAAGACCACCGATTTACTTTCATGGTCGGTTACGGGGCTGTATTTTTGTAAGGAATCGCCTTGCGATATATTCGCGGGATTTAAACCACGGATATAAAAATTGATAGAAGCCATTTTACGGATAACGCCCAAATACTCAATACCTGTTACGCCATTTCTGTAAAATTGGGTGGATTGTTCAATACTTGGAAAAGGCAGTTGATTTGTTTGAAAATAGTTGTCGAACCATTCTGTAAGTTCTTTGTGAGCCTTCTTTCCCGGCCATTTTTGAGCGTTATCGATACGGCGCATCACAAATTCAAAAGCATCAAATAGGAAACCACCTGTACCGCAAGCGGGGTCGAAAATTACATCGTTGTAGGTAGGCTCCACCAAAGCAGTCATAAATTGGCGGATGTGATCGGGAGTACGATACAAACCTATGTCTTTTGTCCCACCCGTTTCGCTTAATGCCGATTCGATTGCATCGCCCAACAAGTCTGTTTTCAACAAGCGTTCTTCTTCGATATCGTTCGTTACAATGCTGATAACTTCGCCCAAGTTACCGCCATTGACATTGTTAGTGAAATTGGAATTGCTGAACACTTCTTCAATCAATACCAATTGGTCTTGCACCTTTTGGGGTAAATTACCCGTAAAGACCTGTCTTGCACTTTGAAGAATGGTGGAATAAAAAGGAAAAAAATTATCGTTCAGTTCGGTAATGATTTGCTCGTTTGATACGGTGGCTAAGTAAGAAAAAAGCCGATTTTCATTCGATTCTTCTTTGCCTGTTTTCGGATTTTTCCACCGGTAACCGGGTCTGAAAAGTTGACGGAGTTGTTTAAACTCATCATCCTTTTTCAGCTTGGCTTCAAAAATACGCAACAGGAGCAGTTCAATAATATATTCGACGCGCTGAACAGGCGTACCTGCCGGTCGTAATTTATTGTGAAGCTGTTTTAATGCGTTATTGGTTTTATTGTCAGCATAATGTACTGTAGAACGTCCCATTTAAGAAAAAAATATTGAAAAAAAGTATCTGCACAAAGGTATGAAATTTTGTAAATAAATAAAGCCTCCACGAGGTTGATCAATAGAAACTGATGGAAAGCACGCGGTATGCAATTGCTCTCCTAACTATTTTTAAACGGTTACTATTCTGTTTATAACAGCAAAAAATTCTATCTTTGCCATCAAAACGCCACGAAACAAAGTAATTTGAAATTCCAACTGCTACATACCGATCCGAAGACGAATGCCAGGGCCGGGCTGATTACCACCGACCATGGTGTGGTACAAACACCGGTTTTTATGCCCGTCGGTACTGCAGGCAGTGTGAAGGCGGTACATATCAGTGAGCTGAAAGAAGACATAGGGGCTCAGATCATTCTGGGCAACACCTATCACCTTTATCTCAGGCCGGGACTTGAAATTCTGCAACAGGCAGGCG
>DAIPML010000192.1:0-6984 GCA_036768735.1 Clostridiales bacterium
GTGAGTTTACAAACTCATCGTTAATAAACAACGCTATGTATTCACAGTTTACCCCGTTTGCAATTATACGAATCGCATCACCAACTTTTACAATCTGCCCGTCAGCTATTTTTTGCAGTACTACTGATGCAGGCTTATCATGGTGTATAGCTTGATGCAGATAATTAAGATAAACGTAACTATTCCTATCAGGTATTATATTTTGCTCGTCCCATGGCAGTGGTAACCTTTCCCAGGTATTGCAATCTACAATTCCGGTCTGGGCTAATCTATTCATAAACTGATATATTACAACCGCATCCCTCGTGTTAATATCATAAGTTCCAAAAGGGGAAAAATCCTTTGATAAATATCCCTTGGTAATTAATACTTTTTGCAATACCATAACATCATCGGTGTAATTTTCTGAACCGTACCTTATTTCCCATGATTTTTTTCCTGTTGCTTCAGTCTTTATGAGTGAATAATCTCCCCTCAGCAAAAATTTCACCAAGGGTTGAACATTACTCTCATTATATGCTATCGGGTAATCCTCATAATAACCTCTAATATTTCCAACAACTAATCCAATTGTATCTCCCATATCCAGTACAATTGATTGATTCTCTTCAAAAACAACTGAACGTTTTGTATATACCAAAGCATAAATCTTTGGTTCAGTACCAAAAATATTTGAAATAATGTTTTTATCCCTTAATTTATCTCTGCCTATTTTTATAGCTTCCGAACCCTCCTCAATAATTCCGGGCTCAATAGGGTTACCAAGGGGCTCTATGTTTTCAAAAATACTGCTTATACTATTTGCTACAAAAAAATTAGATATATCATTTGGATTCTCCATCATGCCAACATATAGATTCTGTATCTCTTTCGAATTTTCTTCGTTATCGTCTACAAAAACAAGTTTAACATTTGCTTGTTTTCTCAGTTCCAAAACAGTATTTATAATGTTTGTTTTATATATGTCCAGGCTCTCCTGATCACTGTAATAACTATCAATTACAAATGCAATGTTGATTGTTTCATTTTGTAAATCCCCATTCGAGAGAAAATATTTGCTGAAATGAGTTACTGTAGCTGATACTTTGCCCTCCCACTTATCAACCATTGTGGTCTGGGGAATTATCACACCAAGCTCGTCATCATACATATAAATAACCAAATCGTTAATATCAATGCTGTTTAACAGCTCATCATCAAGAGTAAAACTGATCTCAGCCCATTCAAAGTCTGACGACGATTGAATATCAACAGGCTGTCCTATCATTTCTATTTTCCCGTTCAATATGTCAAAGCAATTTGTTACAGTCGTTGTTTCATTAATATCTTCATTGCTGCTGACTATAACCTGTGGAACTACGTCTGAATCTGTAAAACCAATAAAATTACTTTGCGATACCGTCTGCGAAGTTGCACCGGTCTCAGATTCCTCCGAAACTACCTCAACCGTGGCAAAAAGATTATGGTCTGAATCAAAGCTAAAAATCTGTACTGCGGCAATTACTGCTTTGCCGGCTTTATAGGTGTAAATAACCCCGTCTGATACTTCTAAAATATCAGGATCGCTTGATCTCCATACATACATATTGTCATAGAATCCTTCAGGAACATTTGGATCAATTAAGGAAATCACTTCTCCCTCTTTCAGCACAATTTCATTATACATTAAGTTTAAGGTATTGTTTGATTTAAATGTGTTTATTGGCACATACCCGCTTTTTTGCTGTATTTCACGTAAAAGCTTATCATACTTGCCTCCAGCTTCATTATTCAGGTTTTGTAAATCGTTTATGTAATCTGATGTGCATGTTATGCCGGTAATATTAGTATACGGGCGGGTTTGAAGGAGTTCTTCATCCGTCATGTTGTAATATTTGTAAAAGCCTTCATCTTTTCTGTCACCATCATCAAAAGCAGTATCCAGGTGATACCATTTATTATCAATCTTAACAATATTCCAGGCGTGTTCATCGTTCGTAACGATTATATTATCTATACCGACAGCTTTAAGCATTTTATATGTCAGCATTGCATAGCCTTCACTTGTGGCTTTTCCATGATATAGGGCATCATACGCATTACGGCATGTCTTGTCTGTTGAACGAATGAGCTTGCTCAATACATAATCATGGATTAATTTAACCTTTTCATGCTCATTTCTATCACCATTTATCAGGCTAAAAATGATAAAATCAACCGTCTTGTCAATATAATCTTCCTGTTCCCTTGTTGTCTCATAATTAAATGTGAATGATACACCATATCGTTCAAGAGAATAACTGATGGAATAACCCGAGTTATTCAAACATAACCTAAGGTAGCTGTCTTCGTTTTTATTCTCATCAAGTATGCCCTGAATATCATCTTCCCTTATTTCTTTTTTAAAAATTATGTTAACATTTTCATTTCTGTCTATCATTTCTGACAGCAAATATTCTTTCAACTCCTCAAGAGTAGAATAAACGCGGGAATAGTCCTTTGAATCATATTCAAAGGTAAATGTAATAATTTGATTACCTGCATCTTCTATAATATTATAGGAATAATCAGTCAGCAGGAATGGCTCATTACTGTCATGAATGGCTTCTCTTATTGTGTTTTGAATATCAGTGTTTATCTTTGAAATATCTCCTGTATAAGTTAATGTGCATGTAGTATTAAGTTCATTCAAATTTTTGATTAGTGTTTTTTTTAGCTGTTCTATGTTGCTTACTTTTGTTGTAACAATTTCATCAGCCGGTTTAGAGTAGTTAAAGTTTTCATCCACGGCGTAAACACAAACAAGATAATCCTCATTTGGTTCCAATCCTGATACAGTATAGGTTGTTGCGTTGTCCGTTATAAAATCCACAGGCTCAAAATTAATCTGTATTTCATAACCTTTAATTCCGACATCATCCGATGATGGCTGCCAGGAAAACGCAATGCTTGAATCGGTTATATTTTCTATCATTAATTCCGGTTTTGAAGGCGGCTCCAAATCCTGAAGAGTAGTTACTTTCAAAACAGCACTGGGTTCAGATATGTTCCCGGCTGCATCTTTTGCTTTAACTGTAAACTCATAATTAGCACCTGCCAATAAATCCGTAACTTCACAGGTGGTTTCCGTGGTTGAAGCCACCACCAAATCATCAAAATCTGTAGTATTAATCCTTTTCAGGCATACTATATATTCAGCCACGCTAACAT
Source organism: Clostridiales bacterium (assembly GCA_036768735.1). Classification (GTDB taxonomy): domain Bacteria; phylum Bacillota; class Clostridia; order DSM-8532; family DSM-8532; genus JAAYGP01. The sequence continues at coordinate 3,190 of DAIPML010000192.1, forward strand.
TATCTGTCGATGCGTTCCATGACAGGCCAACAGATGTTTTTGTAATATATGTTGATTTAAAATCACCAGGTGCTGTTGGAGGTATTATATCAGGAATTGGTGTTGGAGTCGGCGTAGGGGTAGGGGTCGGAGTCGGAGTTGGCGTAGGAGTCGGCGTAGGTGTAGGTGTAGGTGTAGGTGTCGGGGTTGGGGTCGGCGTAGGTGCAGGGGTTGGTGTCGGGGTCGGAGTAGTGTCGTAATTACTGTCAAGAATATCGTATTTATGAAGTACATAGTTTTCGGGCTCATTTGTCACATTGCCAGGAGTTCCACTAAAACCCAGACTCATGCTGGAACCAGGAGCAATATTGGCATTATATCCACGGTTTTTTATTATGTAATGATTACCTTCCCTGCTTATCACTTCAGCAGTCCAGAAACTGGTTATTTGTTTGTCAAAGTCAAATTCCAATATCCAGTCCTCAATAGGCTTGTCCGATTTATTAGCAATAGTTATGTTCCCAATAAACCCCTGTTTCCAATCACTGTCGATATTGAACTCAACATCATACTCACTTTTTTCAGCAGTGATCTTTCTACTAACTAATGCATAATTATATGGTATACTTCTAACATTCCCAGGGTTTCCTGCGAAACCGATTATTACACTGGAACCAGGTTTTATATCTGCATTCCAACCTTTATTTTTGATAATATATTTATTGTCTTCATGTGATACTAAATCCGCAGTCCAGAAGCTTGTGATTTGATACTCAAATTCAAAAGCAATAGCCCAGTTTTCAATAGTTTTATTTCCTGTATTAGTTATAGTAATTTCACCACTAAAACCACTGCCCCAATCAGCAATCTTTTTAAACTTAAAAGTGCACTCATCGGATGTAATATTTGCATTGTTACTTTGCGCAATTGACTGCATTGGTAATAATCCAATAAGAATTGTAAAAGTTATAATCCAAGTAATTATTTTCTGTTTTTGTAACATAAAATTTCCCCTTTCTCGATATAGTATATTTTTAGACATATTTTTAGATTAATTTACTAGTTGAATGATATAAACCACTATTGCATAAATAATCAGATTATGGTTATTATATGTTTCCTTATTTTATTTGTCAATACTTTTATGGGGATATTCCCCAAAAGCAATAGGTAACAAGTGCCTATTTATCCGCTATTAATTTGAATATTCCCGAATATATATATTAAAAGTTAAATTAAATATTCGTTACACGATTGCGGCTTTTTCCGGGGTATAATCATATTGTGCCATTTCTTTGATTAGTCATTCCTTTTTTGGGGAAATATGAATTGTGGTATAATACCCTCATAGCTGAGGATATTATAGTTGAAAAGAATACTCAAAATATAGGGACATACAGCTATATGAACCTTTGAGCTTTTATCCGGAAATGTGATAATTTTTATGTTATATGCATTGAAATATATCGCAAAAATAAATTAATATTTTAGTACTTCTCAACAGAGTTATTTCAAAGTATAATAGTGTTAAGGATAATAAGCATAATTCCGATGCTTATTATAACGGAAGAAATTGCTTAGATCCGTTTTTTGCGAAGCAAAATAACGCTTCAACACACCATTTCAACGAGGCGGGAGTAAAGGATTTTGCTTGCAAAATCCAGCAAGCCCGGAGCTTACCCACTGGAACGCTCCGATTGAGCGACCCGCAATGTTTGACTCGCCGCCTGTTGTGTGAAGTAGATACCCGCAACCAGACATTTTTCAACCAGAATGGTTGAAAATATGTGAAGAGGTGGGGGACATCTTAGCCTCGTTATAATGATGTCTAAATTTAGAACTGAGGATTCAGGATATGAAGATTGAAAAAGTAAATGAAAATAAAATACGCATCTTTGTCACATTTGATGACTTGGAAGAGCGGGACATCGACCTATCTTCTTTCAATTACAATTCTCCGGAGACCCAGGAATTGTTCTGGGATCTGATGGAACAGGCTGAGTTGGAATTAGGGTTTGAAACCCATGAATCACAACTATGCATTGAAGCTGTCACCGATGTTGAACAAGGATTTGTTATTACCATTACCAGAATTGATGAAGATGGTGATTTTGAATCAATTCATAAATTCATTAAAAACAGGTATAAACGAAATGAACTAAGAACAAAGCGGAAAACAACCAACCTTTGTTCACCGGTTATGATATATAACTTGGACAGCTTTGACGATATATGCATGTTGTCTGCGCGACTTAAGCCCATATACAAGGGCGATAGTTCTGTTTATAGATGCGAAAACTCATACTATTTGGTTCTCCGAAGAATTGAAGGAGCAGAACAAAATGTTAATGCTATGGAAAGCATTTTGTCAGAGTACGGGGACAGGGTAATGAATGTTCTGTTTTTTGAAGGTTATTTAAATGAATACGGAACATTAATGGTGGAGAAAAACGCAGTAAACCTTTTTGCTAAAATGGCTTAGGCTTTGTAAAACTCTTTTTAATATTGAATTGGCATGTTTTATTCATTTATTTTGCCGAAAAAAGGATAACCCATATGGGTTATCCTTTTTGGATTTACCTATATTGTGATTTGACCAAGTTGCAGGAAAAAGTCGTTTCACAACTTTTTGGGAAGCAATCATTGTATTCAATAATCGCTTATGCGAATTGCGTGTCAAACCGAAGCCCACAAAATACGCTTTACATTGCGAGACGAGTTGTATGACAAACAAGGAACCCCCACTTATATCGTGTTTTTTGCTTCAGCTGAACGAGTTCACTAAACACCATTTGCTACTTTTTGTAACCATTCCTTGAATTCATCCTTTAAATCATCTCGTTCAAGGGCAAATTCTACGGTAGCCTGCAAAAAGCCCATTTTGTTTCCTACATCGTATCTCTTACCAATAAAATCATATGCATACATAGCTTCGTGATGCATCAGGCTTTTTAGTGCATCAGTAAGCTGTATTTCTCCGCCTTTACCCGGTGAAATATTTTCGAGATGAGAAAAAATAGATGGAGATATAATATAGCGGCCAAGTATCGCAATATTTGATGGAGCCTTGTCTGCATCCGGTTTTTCAACCATGTCATTAACTTTTATAATTCTATCGTCAACCGTTCTTCCTGCAACAATTCCATACTTTGAAACCTCGCTCTCCGGTACTCTTTGAACTCCGAGAACGGTGGTTTTATACTCGTCATAAACCTTTAAAAGCTGTTTTAAACAAGGCTCTTCCGATTTTACAATATCGTCTCCGAGCAATACAGCAAAAGGTTCATTACCAATAAAAGATTTCGCACAGTATATGGCATGCCCAAGACCTTTAGGTTCCTTCTGACGGATATAATGAATATTCACAAGATTTGATATGTCGACAATCTGGGCAAGTAATTCTTCTTTTTTGCTTTTTCTTAACTCTTCTTCCAACTCAACCGATTTATCAAAATGGTCCTCTATTGCCCTTTTATTGCGCCCTGTAACAATAATAATGTCTTCTATGCCTGAAGCCACAGCCTCCTCAACTATGAACTGTATTGTCGGTTTGTCTACTATCGGGAGCATTTCCTTTGGCTGTGCTTTGGTAGCCGGTAAAAACCTTGTTCCCAAACCCGCTGCCGGGATTATCGCTTTATGTACTTTCATCTTTATCCTCCTTAAAAACACTTTAAAATACTTTGTTTGTCTCAATTATTCTTAGTTTTTTATTCTTTTCCAAAAAGAGCACCCAATGGAATACATGCATTTAGATGCTTTTTGAAAATATGACGATTCAAGCTTCCTCATATTTTTTCTGCTGAAACTCCCAAA
>DAIPML010000193.1:0-6983 GCA_036768735.1 Clostridiales bacterium
CCGGTAAGTGTTAAGTGCTGAAATGTTGTGATTAATTCGCATTATATTCCCTCCTTAGAAAAATATTGCGGACTTCCGTTTCCGCATGTATTTATAACAAACCTGTGGCCACAAAGGTTTATTAACTAGATTAATAAAATACTTAATTAACTTGTTAAATACTTAATTAACTTGTTGCAGACATAACTTTGTTTTTCTCATAGACTTCGCCTCTTAAAATGTTTATTTCTCTTGGTGCATCAATGGCAAGACGCAAATCGCCGTCTGCAGACTTTACGACTTTTACCATAATATCGCTACCGATAAGAACATATTCTCCAGGTTTTCTTCCAATGACCAGCATAAAAGCACCATCCTTTGCGCATTTTTTGATAAAAAAAGACCGTCCTATACCATGTTCCTATGTCCTTATAGGTTTGGTATAAAACGGTTCGTCCCTGAAATTTCATTAATATGATTATCACCCAGAAAGTCACAAAGTGACTTTCTGATAAAATTTAAGACATCTTAAATTTTATCAGCTTCCGAAAGAAGGTTGGATAACCATATTGTGATTGATTTACGTGCCATTTGTTTTCGCATAGCCAAAACAGACATATAAAATCCGTAAAAAAGCAAAAAAAATACATCCACCGAATTGATTCCGCTTCCTGCAGATAAACCCGGTTAATGTATCGTCCCTGTTAATTACTATTTACTTCTTTCATGATATATATCGTCAAAAACCATTAAACAATTAACAGTGATTTATAAAAAAAAGCTCCCTAGTTTTTAGGGAGTGAAGTATATCTTGTATTTTATCAAAAAGTCACTTTGTGACTTTCCAGGTGATAACCAAATTTTAATTTCTATCTATTATTGGTTATCTTCTTTATTTTGTTTTATTATCTATAAGCTCACTTCTAACAATTTTCATATGCTTTGGTGCATCTATTGCTAATCTTAAATCGCCTTCATCCGACTTAATCACCTTAACCATTATGCTGTCACCAATCATAACATATTCACCCGGCTTTCGTCCAAGCACAAGCATATTAACCCCCCTTATTTGATTTCCCTAAACAATTATAAATCAAATTATTAAAGATTTTGGGATTTCCAGTTGAAAAGTCATAATTTAATTATGAACGGGCGATTTTAAAGCTTGAGCGTTCAGCTATATGTTAACTACTATTTCACTGCTATTATAACGAGGCTAAGATAGACCCCCGCCCCACCTCTTCGTATTTTCAACCATTCTGGTTGAAAAATGCTTGGTGGCGGGTACCTATTTATCACAACAGGCGGTGAGTTGCAAAACATCGTTATATCGTTAAGCTGGTTGCTATATGTAACGTCTTTGAAACATGCATTTTTTTTTTGATAAATATTTAAGTTAGATAGAACAGCAAAATTAAAATAACTATAATTTATGACGTTACATATGGCAAGATTTGCCGCTTAATGCTAGGAAATCAACTAGCAACTCCTATAAGATTCTTTAGATCCTTAACTCTTCTTTTGCTCACAGGTATACTATCATTCGTTATGTCAAGTTTTATGTTATATGAATTGCCAAACCATGAATATATTTTTTTTATCCTGTTAATATTGACAATATATGATCTATGGCATCTGTAAAAATCTTTAGCTCTAAGCTTGACTTCCCAAGTATCAAGAGAATCTTTTGTATTATACCTTCCACTATTGGTTACTATAATTGTTTTTCCTTGCTCCGATGTAAAATACAATACATCTTCGGTATTAAATATATTTATTTCACTATCATCAGATGTGACGATTTTATTATATCCTGATTTCTTGCCTGCCTTATCCTGTAGCTCATAGAGCAGCTCATTACTTATGTTTTGGACATTTTTTTCCTGTATCCTATCAATGCAAAGTTTTAATCTGTCAAACGATACTGGCTTCAAAATATAATCAACGGCATTTATTTCAAAAGCTTTTACGGCATAATCATTGTATGCTGTCACGAAAACCACATTAATATTTTTTTTAATGCTTAAAATCTCCTGAGCCAGACTAAACCCGCTAACTTCCGGCATATCAATGTCTAAGAAAACAAGATTGGGCTTGTCATTTTTTAGTTGCTCAAGTGCGGTCAAGGGATTTGTGTAGCTGTTTATAATTTTAATATTACCTATTTTTCTCAAAAGAAATCTTAGTTCATTCAAAGCCAATTCTTCATCATCTACAAGCACTGTTCTAAACATTGCAATATCTCCTGTTTTTTACTTTTTTATCTTTAATGATACTATCGTTCCTTTTCCACTCATGCTTTCTATCTCTGGACCATATCCATAGAGCATATGCATTCTGTTATAGATATTTCTTAACCCAATACTATCTTCCGAACTGAAACGACCTTCCTTCAGAGAAGCCAATTGTTCCTTCTCTATACCCGGTCCGTCATCAAAAATTTCAATTATTACATTACTTTCATCATCTTTTATTGATATGCTAACCATCCCTCCTTCCACTCTGTTTTTTATACCATGCTTTATAGAGTTTTCTACAATAGGTTGAATAATCAGGGGAGGTAATTTGCAATTTATACTCTCATCAATGTTTAGTATGATTTTTAATTTTTCACCATACCTTGCTTTTTCAATATTCAAAAAAGACTCTACAAGACTGAGCTCACTTTTCAGGTCAATAAGATGATTCATATTATTAAAGCTTATACTTTTCCTTAGATAATTAGTTAAATCAAGTATTAATTCCCGAGCCTTAGCAGCATCGGTTATACATAATGCCATTATAGTATTAAGCGTATTGTATAGAAAGTGAGGTTTTATCTGTGACTGGAGAAAGCATGCTTCAGCTTTCAAAGCGTTATCAACAGCTTTTTTCAGTTTTATAAGAGTATCTACCCGCACCTTTAGCTCAGTTTTATCAAATGGTTTAGCAAGAAAATCATTTGCTCCTGATGATAACCCCATAGCAAGGTCTTCAGGACGGTTTAAAACTGTAAGAAGTAAAATAGGCAGTTCATAAAGAGCGTATTTTTACCTGATAGATTTACAAACATCGTAGCCTGACATTTTAGGCATCATAACATCCAGTATAACCAAATCGTACCTACTGTTGGAATCCAATTCCTCCAAAACTTCATAGCCGTTTGATACAGCAGTAACCGAATACCCACTAAGACTGAAAAAATTAAATAAGATTTGCCTGTTAATTTTCTCATCATCTGCAATCAATATCTTTGTGTCAGATTTTGTACTGTTATTCGAGAATACAGATTCTACAGATTTTTCAGCATTATTGACCATGAAACCTGATATAACTGAAGATGAAGGTGCAAAATCTGAATCTATCTCAACATCACTTTTTATGGGGATCGTAAAATAGAAGTTAGAGCCCTCACCTGGACTGGAGGTAGCATTAATCTCTCCGCCATGCAGCTCCACAAGCTGCTTTACAATAGAAAGACCAAGCCCTGCGCCTGCATGGTTTCTGGAGAATCCTCCGCCTGCCTGTCTAAATGTGTCGAATATATATTCAATTTCTTTTCCATCAATACCAATACCCGTATCCTTTACTCCAACCTTAATATAACTGTCAGATTTTATAGCAAAAACCTCCACACTCCCTTCAGGAGTATACTTTACAGCATTTTCAATCAAATTGTACATAATTTGAGTAAGTCTTTCCTCATCTGCCAATACCAAAGGAAAATCATGCGAAATACTATTTTTGATTATTATTTTATTACTATTTATTGAATGTTTGATTATATCGATTACTTGTTGTGTAAGCTGATGCAGATCAACTTTCTTGTAATAAAGCTTAATATCACTATTCTTAAGTCTTGAATAAACAAGCAAATCATTAACAAGATTTGATAATCTTCTGCTGCTTGAAGAAAGAAGCGACAGGTTATACCTTTGTATATCATTAACTTCTCCAGCTGCTCCATCCAGCATGGATTCACTTATTCCTATAATCCCGTAAATTGGAGTACGAAGCTCATGTGATATATTCGCCATGATTTCATCCTTCAAGCTGTCAAATTGTTCAAGCTTTTCAATAACCTTTTTCTGGTCTTCTATTTTCTTTTTACTTTTATTGAACATTGCTCTGATAAATAAAGCTACTAGACAGCATAGTATTGCGAAGTAAATCAAAAAAGCCCACCAGGATTGCCACGGAGGTATACTTATATTGATTTTTAACGAAGCACTTGTTTCGTTCCAAACACCATCATTATTTGAACCTTTAACCCGGAACGTATAGTTCCCACCGTTAATGCTCGTATATGTAGCGGTTTTCTCATTGCCACAGTATATCCATTCGTCATCAAAGCCTTCCAGCATATAAGCAAACTGGTTTTTCTCCGGCATCACAAGGCTATCCGACATAAATTCAAATACAATTTTGTTTTCCTTATAGGAAATATACATCTCTCTTTCGCTATCCATCAACTGATTTGTATATATTACCCTTTCAGGAGTTTCTATCTTTGTTATTTTTACATTTGGGATATATTCGTTTGGTTTTATGTTAGAAGGATCAAATATGTCAAATCCATTAATACCCCCAAAATACATTTCACCTGTCTCACTCTTAAAACATGAGTTTATGTTAAATAAATTGTTCTGCAGGCCATAATTCTCATCAAAGTTAACAAATATTTCGTTTTTGCTGTCAAATCTGGAAAGACCTTTATCGGTACTGATCCATAAATAACCCTCCCCATCTTCAAGTATTCCATATACATAACTGCTTGAAAGCCCATCCTTTAAACCGTAATAAGAAAAATCACCGGTCTTCCTGTTATATTTATTAATACCTTCATTTGTACCTATCCACAAAGTACTCTCACTATCTTCGTAAAGACTGTTGATAATATTACTGCTTAGGCTGTGAGAATCATCAAGATTATACTTAAACGACGTAAACTTCATTGTTTCTCTGTCTAAAATATTAAGACCGCTGCGAGTTCCTATCCACAAGTTACCACAACTATCTTCAAAAATCGAGTTAACGGAATTATGGCTAAGGCTGAAGGGATCTTCCGGATTATTGCTAAACGTCTCAAAGGTTCCTTTTGAATAATCGTATCTGCTAAGTCCACCTTCTGAACCTACCCATAAATTCTTCTTCTTATCCTCATAAATTGTTCTTAAGTAATTATTTGAATCATTAATGGGACTAATATATAAATTAGTAAAAGTTTCAGATTCAAAATTAAAGATGTTAAGTCCTCCACCCCATGTTGCAGTCCAAACATTACCGTAACTGTCTTCATAAATAGATTTAACAATGTTATTGCTTAATGAGCCTGCGTCTTCAGAATTATTTTTATAGTGAATAAATATGTCCGAATCCTTATCCATTCTATTTAATCCACCATTACCGGTACCTACCCACAGTATACCTCTGCTGTCTTTCATAATAGCCGTTACATCCTTATTGCTTAAACTTTTAGTATCGGTAGGGATGCTTGTATAATGCCTTATTCTATCGGTTCTATGGTTGTGTTTGTCAAGACCTCCCGAATCGGTTCCCGCCCAAACTGTTCCTTCTCTGTCAACAAAAACCGAAAGTATAACATCATTACTCAAGCTATACTCAATTGATGGATTGTGTGAATAAGTAACGAACTTTTCTGTTTCTGGATCAAATTTGTTTAAGCCTCCTCCAAAAGTACCGATCCAAAGCATACCATCTTTGTCTTCGCAGATATCATTGATAATATCATTGCTTATGCTGTTTTTGTTTTCAATATCATGTTTGTATCTAATAAAGCTGTTATTTTCTCTGTCAAATTTGTTTAAGCCACCCATTGCTGTTCCCAACCAAATTTCGCCCTTGCTGTCTTCATATATAGCCCATACTGAATTGCTGGCAATACTGCTATCATCATTCGGATTGTGTTTGTATTGGGTAAAAGTCTCTGTTCCAGGGTCAAATCTACTAAGACCTCTATCAATAGTGCCTATCCATAATTCACCATACTTGTCTTCAATCATTGCATAAACACTATCTGAGCATAAGCTATTTTTGTCATTCAAATCATTTGTGTAATGAATAAATTTATCACTGCCTGGGCGAAGCTTATTTAGCCCGCCTCCATCTGTAGCAACCCATATATTATGCTCTTTGTCTTCACAGATTGCCCAAACAGAATCGTTACTAAGGCTTTCCGAATCGTTTCGATCATGCTGGTAACGTACTGATTTTCCTGTGTTTTTGTTAAACTTGTTTAAGCCGGTTGTATTGGTACCCACCCAAATATTATTGTTACTGTCTTCATAAAGTACATTTATTCCGTTACCGGATAATGTATAACGATCATCTCTGTCATATCGGTATGAAACAAACTCATTCCCATCAAATCTGTTAAGCCCGTTGGATGTTCCCAACCACAAGTATCCATCATTGTCCTGTATTATGCTTGATATAGACATCGCAGAAAGTCCGGAATTCATATCAAAATTCTCAAATTTAATGCTGGAAGAATTAGCGAAAGAATTAACAGGAATACAAAAAACAGTGATTATAATAGAAATAAAAATTAGTATAACAAAAGCTGTTCTCTTCATTGATACACCTCAAAAAATTTTAGAAAGCAGGTTGTAATGTGAATACCTTATAACCCATATTATAATTGCTTCCCAGAAAGTCGTTTCATGATTTTCTCCTGTAGATTTACCTGCAGGAAGTTGCAACTCGCTGTAACCTGATGCAATCAAAATATGATTATCCAACCTTCTTTCAAAGGCTGATAAAATCTAAGATATTTTAAATTTCATCAGAAAGTCACTTTGTGACTTTCTGGGTGATAACCATTATTATTATACGCGAGAGCTTATAGAAAAGGCAACACATAAAACATTCAGCTTGAGTATTCACTGTGGTAAATTGAAGCTATATCCCCTTTAAAACCTACTTTGTATAAGATAGCATACTTTTCTTACAGTGAACTCGTTCAGCAAAGCTGAACATCGGGGCTTCAGATGGAGACTCTACTC
>DAIPML010000194.1:0-6960 GCA_036768735.1 Clostridiales bacterium
TTATTCGTGGTCTATAGACCACATGAGGCAGGGGTCTTAGGGCATTTGATAAAATCTGTGTGAGCCTCTACCCACATAGCCACACTCTACTTCACGTGAATGTCTGACCTGTAACTCTTGAAGTATTTTTGTACACACTTTTGCAATACAAATTAACAATTTATTCATATTGGTGTAAAATATATGTTCTATAATTTAAACATAGTCTTAAGTATGGTTTCGTTTTAGGAACTTATACCGGTGAAAAATAAAAAAGTTTTAGAGACATTGCATATAGGTTTCAACGAAATGAAGGGAGAGGTAATAATGAACGAATACAAATTTTATGATGATCAGAACAATTCAAACGAAAACTGTCGGGATAACGTGAACAACAATATTCAGAATACTAACCCATATTACAGTTATTACAGCGAGCAGAAGCAAAATGATTATGATGATCTAAAAACATCACATTTTTATTCTGAACGCTATGAAAAACCTCGTAAAGGTAAAATTCGTGAAATGCTGGTTCCGCTTCTTATAGTGGCACTTTTAAGCTCTGTTATAGGCGGTGCGGTTGTTGGAGCATGGTTCCAGTTTGGCGCTCCTGCTATTGTTAAAAATTTTGATAATAATGGAGTGGCAACACCGGGAACTCAACAGGTGAAACAGATCGAAATTGTTAATAACACCGAATCACCTGTTACAGCTATTGCTGAAAAGGTGAGTTCATCGATAGTCGGCATTCAGGTAGATTACAACAGCTATGACCTTTGGTTTGGCTCTCATAAGAGTACAGGATCCGGGTCAGGAATAATAATTAGAAGTGACGGTTATATTCTCACAAACAACCATGTTATCGAGGCGGCGGTGGGCAACGGAAGTAAATTAAGTGAAGGATCATCAATCAGCGTCATACTTCCGAACCAGCAGGATGAACGTTTTAAAGCCACAATAATTGGGCGTGATGAAAGAACAGACATTGCCGTTTTAAAGATTGACCTATCGGATCTTCCGGCTGTTGATATTGGAGATCCTAATGCCCTCAAAGTGGGTGAGCTTGCTGTTGCAATTGGCAATCCTGCGGGGCTTGAGTTTATGGGCTCGGTTACTGCAGGAATAATAAGCGGTCTGGATCGAAAAATAAAGGTTAGTGAGACACAGGAGCTTAGAGTAATTCAAACCGATGCAGCTATTAATCCTGGAAACAGCGGCGGTGCGCTGTTGAATTCCAAAGGAGAGGTTATCGGAATAAACACTGTAAAAATCAGCAGCACCGGGTATGAAGGTCTTGGTTTCGCAATTCCAATCAATGATGCAATGGAGATAGCAGAAAGCCTTATAGCAAATGGTTATGTAAAAGGGCGTCCCAGCCTTGGGGTTTACATTGAAACTAAATATACTGAGGATTATGCCAAAGCAATCAAAGCTCCGGTTGGAGTTTTAGTAAAAGATGTTATACCGTTGAGCGGTGCTTACAACGCTGGATTAAAACCCGGCGACGTAATAGTTGAATTTAACGGAGTTCCTGTAAAAAGCTTTACTGAATTGGAAAACGAAAAGAATAAGAATAAAGCAGGAGATGTTATTCATTTAAAAGTATATCGTGTAACCGGTTCTGATGCGTCAAAGGGTGATTACCTTAGCTTTGATGTCACTCTTATGGAAGAAAAATAAAGTGAAAAAATATACTTTGTAGCACAAAAACTATTAGCTTTAAAGTAACGGAAGAAATTGCTTAGACCCGTTTTTTGCGAAGCAAAATAACGTTTCAACACACCATTTTAACGAGGCTGGTCGCAGGCAGAGCTTGGCTGGTCATAGGCTCTGCCTACTGCTCGCCCATCATCCTATGCGGGAGATTTTGACTCGCCGCCTGTTGTGTGAAATAGGTACCCACCACTATGCATTTTTCAACAACATGGTTGAAAATATGCGAAGATGCGGGGAACATCTGAGCCTCATTATAAGGCAGACAGCAAATTAAGCTGTCTGCCTTTGATGTTGTTTGCTTATTTTAAATTAAGTCTTTTCAAATTTGAATCATCTATGTATAATATGGTTATCTCCCAGAAAGTCACGAAGTGACTTTCTGATGAAATTTAAACTTCTTAAATTTCATCAGTCTTCTTCCGAAGGCTGGATAACCATATTGTGATTGCACCAGGTTGCAGTTTACTGCAACTTTCTGCAGGTAAACCTGCAGGAAAAAGTCGTTTCACGACTTTCTGATAATTTTATTCATTATTATGATTGTTTTAATAGTAACGCTGTGGCTTCAGTAAAAGTGACAGGTTCGATAAAATAGAAAAGAGGGAAATAAATGTCTGTCAAAAGAGTTTATGTCGAAAAAAAGCCAGGGTTTGATATTCAAGCCATAAAGCTTATGAAGGAATTTAAAGAAGATCTTGGGGCAAACGGTATAAGCAAGGTCAGGATTTTAAACCGGTATGATGTTGAGAATATCTCCGAGGAAGATTATAAAAAAGCAAAAACCTCAATATTTTCAGAGCCTCCCGTGGATTTTATTTATGAGGAGGAGATGCCAATCAAGGGTAATGAAAAGGTATTTGCTGTTGAGCTTTTGCCGGGACAATATGATCAGCGGGCTGACAGCTGTATCCAATGCATTCAGTTGTTATCGGGTGCAGAACGACCGTTATTGAATTCAGCAATGGTTATTGTTATTGAAGGTAATATTACTGATGCAGATTTCAAAAGGATTAAAAGTTTTTTCATTAATCCCGTGGAAAGCCGCGAAGCCAATTTGGGAAAACCGTCAACCCTTTATGTAGAACAGCCATATCCGGAGGATGTACAAATAATCAAAGGCTTTATTTCAATGAACACCGAAGAGCTTGAGAAAATGTGGGAGAAGAATGGATTTGCAATGTCGATGCAAGACCTGGTTTTTTGCCGTGATTATTTTAAAAATACAGAAAAGCGTGATCCTACAATAACAGAAATCAGGGTTATTGACACTTACTGGTCTGACCATTGCCGCCACACAACATTTTTAACTGAAATAGAGGATGTTTCTTTTGATAACGGGCTTGTTTGTGCTAAAATCCAAGAGGTTTACCAAAGCTACCTCGATACCCGTAAAAAGGTTTACACAAATAAAAATAAAAAAATCACCCTTATGGACATTGCCACCCTTGCGATGAAAGAGATGAAAAGAACAGGTAAGCTTAATGACCTGGACGAATCTGATGAAATTAATGCATGCAGCATAGTAGTAGACGTTGATGTTGATGGGAAAACAGAACCATACCTTGTGATGTTTAAAAATGAAACGCATAACCATCCCACTGAAATTGAACCCTTCGGTGGTGCTGCAACCTGCCTTGGCGGAGCTATCCGTGATCCACTGTCAGGCCGCTCATATGTATATCAGGCTATGAGAGTAACCGGTTGTGCTGATCCTCGAAAGCCTATTTCAGAGACACTTCCGGGAAAACTTCCGCAAAGGGTTATCACAACAACTGCAGCTAGAGGCTATAGCTCATACGGCAACCAGATTGGGCTTGCAACAGGCCAGGTTCAAGAAATATACCATGACGATTATGTAGCAAAAAGAATGGAGCTTGGTGCTGTAATAGCTGCAGCACCAAAAGAAAATGTTGTGCGCGAAAAGCCTGTCGCCGGTGATATTATTATACTGTTAGGCGGAAGAACAGGCCGGGATGGTTGTGGCGGAGCTACAGGTTCTTCAAAGGAGCATACCGAAGAGTCCCTTATTTCATGCGGAGCAGAGGTGCAAAAAGGTAATCCGCCTACAGAGAGAAAGATTCAACGATTATTTCGTAAGCCGGAGGTTAGTCGGTTAATAAAGAGGTGCAATGATTTTGGTGCCGGCGGTGTTTCAGTTGCTATTGGTGAGCTTGCCGACAGTCTGGAAATTGATCTGGATGCAGTTCCTAAAAAATATCAAGGGCTTGATGGTACAGAGCTCGCAATATCAGAATCACAGGAGAGGATGGCTGTGGTAGTTGGTAAACAAGATGCACAAAGGTTTATTGACTTATCGCAGGAAGAAAATCTTGAAGCGACGATTGTTGCAGAAGTGACGGATTCAAACCGTTTAATCATGAAATGGCGAGGAACAGAAATTGTTAATATAAGTCGTGAGTTTTTAAATACAAACGGAATTCAACAGAAAATAAGCATTGAGGTATCAGAGCCGGAAAAGGTTTCAGATTCTCTTTCTACGAAAGCAGTAAAAGATCTGAAAGCAGAATGGATCGAAAACCTTAAAAAGCTTAATGTGTGCAGCCAAAGAGGCCTTGTTGAAATGTTTGACAGTTCCATTGGTGCAGCAACAGTTTTAATGCCGTTTGGCGGAAAAAATCAGCTAACCCCTGCAGAGGGAATGGCTGCGAAAATACCGGTTATGAATGGTAATACCACAACAGGTACTTTAATGACATTTGGCTTTAATCCGGAAATATCAAAATGGAGTCCTTTCCATGGTGCTGTTAATGCAGTTTTGGAATCAGTTGCAAAAATTGTTGCAATGGGCGGTGATTATAGTAAAATCAGGCTTTCGCTGCAGGAGTATTTCGAAAAACTGGGGAAGGAACCAAAAAGGTGGGGAAAACCATTCAGCGCATTAATGGGAGCATTTTATGCCCAGATGATGTTTGGAATACCCGCTATAGGCGGCAAAGATAGTATGTCAGGAACTTTTAATGATATTCATGTTCCACCGACTCTGGTTTCTTTTGCTGTAAACACAGTGGATGTAAAAAATGTTCTTTCACCTGAGTTTAAAAAGCCCAACAGTTTTGTTTTACTTGTTCGTATTAAAAAGGATTCATTGGGGCTTCCTGATTTTGAATACACTAGAAAGGTCTATAGCACAATACATGAGCTTATTAACAGTGGAAAGGTTTTATCAGCATCTACTGTTAAAACAGGAGGTGTTTGTGCTGCAATCAGTAAAATGACTTTCGGTAATGACTTAGGCTTTAAAGCGGAAGCAGGTCTTAATGATATTGATTGGTTTAGCCCTGACTATGGAACTCTAATTCTTGAGTTGCCGGAAAAAGAGCTGCCGGAAGCTTTATTAAAGGATTTGGATTATCAAATACTTGGTGTAACGGTTGATGAAGCAACTATAAGTATAGGAGATATATCCATGACTCTTGAGGAGCTTAAAACTGCGTGGGAAAGCACTCTTGAAAAGGTATTTCCTACCACAGTACCGATTGAAAAATCAGAACCTGCACAAATCTGCTTTACTAAATTTGTTCCAATCCGCAGCAGCGAAGTATTTGCTAAACCTAAAGTTTTTGTACCGGTCTTCCCGGGTACAAATTGTGAGTTTGATACTATTAATGCATTTGAAAAAGCAGGGGCAGTCACAGATGTTTTCGTTATGAGAAATCTTAATCCCCAAGATATTGAGCTTTCAGTCCAAATAATGAAAAATAAGATTGAAAGCAGCCAGATGATTATGATCCCGGGTGGGTTTAGCGCCGGTGACGAGCCCGAAGGTTCAGGGAAGTTTACAGCAACCGTATTTAAGAATCCATACCTCTCAGAAGCAGTAATGAGGCTGTTAAAACAACGTGATGGGTTAGTTTTAGGTATATGCAATGGGTTTCAGGCTCTTATTAAGTTAGGGCTACTGCCTTATGGTGAAATATGCGATCTTGATGAGAACAGCCCAACCCTAACATTTAATACCATTGGACGACATGATTCCTGCCTTGTCAGAACAAAGGTAGTGTCCTCGCTATCCCCATGGCTTGCAAAAACAATGCCTGGTGATATTCATACTATTGCATTATCTCATGGTGAAGGGCGGTTTGTAGCAAATGAGAATATTATTAAAGAATTGATGGAAAATGGGCAGATTGCCACACAGTATGTAGAACAAAAAGGTAATGCAACTTATGATATCCGCTTTAATCCTAATGGTTCGATGCATGCAGTAGAAGGCATAACCAGCAAGGACGGCAGAATATTTGGGAAGATGGGACACACTGAAAGGTACACACCAAATACCTATAAAAATGTACCCGGTAATAAAGAACAAATGATTTTTGAAGCAGGCGTAGAGTATTTCAAGTTATGACCCAAAAAAATCATCACCAGAATCATATTTTGCTTGCATTAGGTTGCAGCTTGCTGCAACTTTCTGCAAGCAAGCTTACAGAAAAAAGTTGATTCACGACTTCAAGGAAGCAGTCATAATATAAAACATCAGAATCAACAAAAGGTGATGATAAAATGTTATTGATTAAAAGACCGGTGGATATTATAACACGGATATATCGGGCAAGAGATATTTCTATGTTATATCCCCAAGTGATGGGACATGAAAGCGTTAATGCAAATACGCGAATGAACGTGACAATCAGAAACCAAACAACGAGCCTGGCAAAAGCGCTTGTGCAGCCTGATATGAGAACTGTTATTGATGGCTCATACGAGATAAAAAATAATCAGAGAGGTATTTTAAGCCTGTCACTTATTGGATTAGCTGATTTTGGTGGAGCGCATCCCATGACCATGGTGAAATCATTGACCATGGATACATCAACAGGCGAAAACCTTGCCTTGCATCAGCTTTTCATGCAGGATGAACAGTACAAAAAGATAATAAACGCAGAGATTTTGAGGCAGATTAAAGCAAGAGAAATACCCTTGCTTGACAGCTTCAACGGTATTTCACCGGAACAGGATTACTATGTTTCTGATCAAGTGCTGGTTATATATTTTCAGCTATATGAATTATCACCATACGCAGCCGGATTCCCGTATTTTCCTATTCCGATTTTTATGTTGAGTAGTGTAATACCTGAAAACAGCATATTATCCCGTATGAACTATTTCATCTAAACTATATATGTTGATTATAAATTAAAGCATGTATAGACACGAATTGATGCACGTTCCATTTGTTTTGTCAAAACCCTGAACAGGCACATGTGCAAAGTGAATTCGTTCAGCTAAAGCTGAACATCACGC
>DAIPML010000195.1:0-6940 GCA_036768735.1 Clostridiales bacterium
CAATGTTCAAATACATTCAACTCTATTCGCTTCCTATGTTTTCGAATGAATTGTGAAAATAGACAATAACTCTTTATGAAAACCAACCCAGTTTTATCAAAAAATACAACAATATTATCTCAAAACAAATCTCTGATCTGGCAGCAATTATTACCAGTGTTAATTCTTTGTTTCAATTTTGTTCCCCTTATTTATATAAAATCTTTTGGTAGTATACCAAACTGCTGCTGAAAACATTTAGTGAAATAGGATGGTGAACTGAAACCAACCATGTAACAAATCTCATTTACTTTAAAATTTCTCTCTCTGAGCAACTGAGCCGCCTTTTTCAATCGCTCGACCTTGATATACTCGCTGGGAGTTAAATTCAGGAAACCTTTAATTTTTCGATAAAAACTGGCACGACTCATGTTAAACTGCTCTGCCATATCTTCTACGATAAAATTAGAGTTGTCCAGATTGTCGTGCACGATGGCATGCAGTTTTTTTATAAATTCTTCATCCGATTTGCTATACACTATACCACTGGCCCCAATAAACGGATTTTCCAGAAATGATTCACGTAACTTCTCTCGACTCTCCAACAAGTTAGCAATTTGAGCCAACAACACCTCCAGCGAAAAAGGTTTGTCGACATATGCGTCGGCTCCTGTTTCCAATCCCTGGACCTTGGATTCTACATTTACTTTTGCAGTCAACAGGATGACCGGAATATGGCTGAATTCAATATCGGTCTTGACCCTTTCAGTAAATTCCAGACCATCCATATCAGGCATCATTATGTCGCTTACGATGAGGTTCACTGTTTCCTCACGAAGTATCGCAAGTGCCTGCACTCCGTTTCCTGCCGTCAAAACATGATAATGAGGCGCTAAAAATTTCTTCTCGAACTGTAATAATTCCGGATCATCATCAACCAATAACAATGTGGCAGCCGGCATCTTCGCAGACTGTTCCTTTCCTTGTTCCGTAATCGTTTGTGACACAATTTCACGGGTTTCTCCTACCGGTAATGTTAGGTGAAAACGAATATATTCTTTTTTCTCGTCAACCTCTAACACTAGATTACCCTTATGTAATTCTGCCAATGATTTGGAGAGAGCCAAGCCAATGCCTGAACCCGCTACGGCATAGTCTTTATCTCTATCAAGTTGTACAAATGGCTTAAAAATATCCTCTTTGTGTTTATCAGGTATCATCTCTCCATCGTTGACCGTAACAAGGTGGAATTTCGCACCCAGGTCATTTATCTCCTCATAAGCTTCCACTCGTACGTAATTATCACAATATTTAATCGCATTATTTAACAGATTACTGAAAATTTTAAGGAAAGCATCCTTGTCAGCTTTAATAAATATGTCTTCCTCAGGCAGATCAAGTTCAAATTGTAATCCTCGTTGTTGAACCATAGGTGTAAAGCGGAGCACGGTTTCCTGAATTAGCTCCAAAACATTCAGTCTATGAAGATTCAGTGAATAAGAATCTGACTCTGTTTTTCTAAAATCGAGTAACTGATTCGTAAGACTGAGTAACCGATCTGTATTCTTACTCATTATTTGTAGACTCTCTTTTACATTTTGAGATATCTCCTCAGTCATAATTACATAATCAAGAGGTCCTTTGATCAACGAAAGTGGGGTACGAATCTCATGTGCCACATTAGTGAAGAAATCAATTTTCAAACGATACAGTTCTCTCTCTTTCTCTTGTTGAAATGTACTCATCTTATGTAGTTGGATACGTTGAGCACGTACTCTCAAAAAACGAAAAAGCGTCATGGCCCCTAAAACAATGAGTACTGCATAGATAATATAAGCCCAGCCTGTCAACCAAAATGGTGGACTAATATAAACATCGAGTGTTTTTACATACACAGCTTTTTCTCTTTCTCCATTTAATTTAACAGTAAGATTATACTTCCCAGGTTTTAAATTGGAGTATACAATATCTTGTTTATCCTTTGAGGTAATCCAATCTTTATCAAAACCCTCCAGTTTATAAAGAATTTGATTAGCATTCAAATCGGAATAGTTAAGAATTGCATATGCTAATCTAAAAGAATTTTTATGATATGGTAATTCTAGTACATCTGTATAAAGAATACTTCTCTTCAGTAACGACCCCTCACCCCCCGGACTTACACGCTCATTCATGACATAAAGTTCCGTAAAAACAACAGGAACATCAATTTTACTCTCTGCAAAAGATGAAGGATTAAACCGTACAAAACCATTAATTGACCCAAAATATATCGTTCCATCAGAGGTTTTGTAACTGGATTTGTAATTAAATTGATTTGTTGTCAATCCATTATTAACTGTAAAATTTTTAATTTCCTTGGTTTGCGGATTAAACCTTACAAGGCCTGCATTTGTAGATAACCAGAGATTGGCTTCATCGTCTTCTACTATTTCATACACAACATCGTTGGGCATTCCGTTAGTTGTATTGTAAGATGTAAACACCTCCTCTTCCTTATCAAACATGCTGAATCCCCCTCCCTGTGTAGTAATCCACAGTCTTCTTGCACTATCTTCATAAACACTTGTCACCTTATTGTCAGGCAGTGTACCTTTTTTATCGGCTTTCTTTGCATAATTTCTCCATTCACCGGTTGTCGGACTATACCTGAACACTCCTTTAGAATAAGTGGACACCCAAATCATTCCTTCCGTATCTTCAAATATATCTTGTACAGCCAGGCCTTTCAATTCATCCACTCTTCTGAAATTATCATTCTCATAATCATAGATATTTAACCCTGAAAGAGTGCCAATCCATAAAACATTTTGACGATCCTTATGAATTGCAAAAACACTATTGTGGTTAATTGAATGATGATCATCCGAATAGATATAGGTAACCATTTTCCCTGTTTTCATATTGTATCTATTCAGACCTTTGGAGAATGTACCAATCCACAAGAAATCCCCGTCGTTATAGATTGCATGTATATTGGTATACAAAGATTGCAATGCCTTCGGTAATGGAAGGAACGTTTCGGTTTCAGGATCAAACAAATTTAAACCCATATCTTCAGTACCGATCCAGATCCGGCCTTCTGGGGCAGGACAAAACTCTCTTACTCTACTGCCTCTAATGCTATTCCGTGATTCAATGGCGTAATAAGATTCGAAATAATTATACTGATTAAAATAATAATCAACTCCGCCAAAATAAGATCCAATCCAGACTCCTCCGTCCTTGTCCTTATAAATGTCATAAATAGCATTGTCAGATATTGCATATATGCTAGACGAATTATGCCGTAAGTTGATGATATCCTCCGTCACTGTATTATATATATAAATACCGGACTCAGTACCGATCCAAAGTGTTTGCTTGTCTGCGATTTCCACACTCCTTGCAAATATCTGTTCTCCATTTACATCCTTGTCCAGAAGAATCTGATGTGTTCTATTGACTGTGTTCACCCTGATCACTCCTTTTTGTGAAGTTGTGATTATTAGCCTGTTATATTGATCTGCCAAGACATCTGTAATTTCTCCGGCATAAAGCATCAAGGTATTATTGTCAACCAGTTGAAAATCTTTTATTTTTTTCGTCTTTTTATCTATGACCAAAAATGGAGCTGAGTATGGAAATACCCAGATGCAATTATCGTTATCTACACACAGGGTGATCATCTTCATCTCCTTGTCTTCCATATGTAGAGAATAGAAGTCGAGGTTGTCTTCCGCGAAATTATAATGAAAAATTCCTTTCCCATTCACAGCAATCCAGATATCCCCATCATTATCCACAACCATGTCACTGATAAAACCACCCACAGAATGGCCTTCATCCGTAATATAGTTAAATCGGGTGAACTCTTCCATGTAAGGATTAAAAATATAAACGCCATCATCGGTTGCGACCCACAATTTTTCATTCTTGTCCTGGATAATACGGCGAAAGACATTATCTGTCAGTATTCCTTCGGGTGAAAATTTAAAAACTTTGAAAGAAGTACCATCAAAACGGTTTAAGCCATCTTTCGTACCAAACCACATGAAGCCCTGCTTATCCTGTAGAATATCATACACAGTATTCTGAGACAGACCATTATTGATATTGAAATGTTTAAATTTATAGTTAGTATTTCCATAAAAATTTATCGTATTCAATGTACCCAACAATATAATCAAAAAAGTAAAATGTCTCTTCATAGAATAAAGTGTCGTGTTAAAATATGTATGCAAAATTTGTTTTTTGTTTAAGAGGTTAAAGATAATAAAGAAAAATAGACGAACAACTTTCACT
Organism: Clostridiales bacterium; assembly: GCA_036768735.1. GTDB lineage: Bacteria > Bacillota > Clostridia > DSM-8532 > DSM-8532 > JAAYGP01. The sequence continues at coordinate 4,264 of DAIPML010000195.1, forward strand.
TGGAGCTTCATTTTGGAGTTAATTTATACTCAAAATTTGTTTTTTTGAAAGTAATTTTTGTTCCAATTGCTCATACGGGACATTCTGTATGTCAACCTCGTTATCTATTGCTATAATAGCCGCTGCCGCTGCTGACTGACCGAGGATCATAAATACTGGTTCCATACGAATCGAACCAAATGCGATATGACTGGAAGAAAGACATACTGGCACTAAAATATTTGTGCAATCATCTGATTTCGGAATGATGGAACCAAAAGATATTTTATATGGTTTATCCGGTTTTACACCCACATCTCCTTCATTTTGAACAAAGCCTTCGGATGTTACATAACGCTGTACATTGTGAGAATCGAGTGTATATGATCCCATTCCTACAGGGTTATACACCTGAGTTTTTCCCAACACCTCTTTTTCCGTGGTAACATATGCTCCAATCATTCTTCTCGCTTCACGAATATATGGTTGATAAGGCCAGTGGTCATTATCTGCAAATTCATCTTTGGCCAGGCCCCAGCTTTTCATTCTGTTTTTCACTTCCTCAGGGACACGCGGATCGGTTGATACAAAATACAACAATCCTTTCTGGTATCTTTTATGATCTTCGATGATTTCCATTCTTCGCTCATACGATGCTTCGGGGTAATCATAATTCATTCCTATGTAGTCTAAACTAAAAGGTCCATGGTTATTGGTATCTGTTTTTCTGTTGGGGATCATGTCATACTTGGCAAACCATTCGTTCCATCCCGACTCGAAAATCCGGGCCAGAAGTTCATATTCAGTGGGGTCGTATCCTTCTGGTTTCGGGAATGGCACCCTGTTCCCGGGATGATTACTCATACAAAGCCTGAAACAATAGGCCTGAATTTTATTGTCACCCGTACAATTTGGGTTGACAGGTTCTTTCGAGATAAATGGCAATAACCCGCTGGACGGATCTCCAGGAACAATATAAGGATCTATATTAGTCTTAAAATAGTGTCCGTGATGGAATACTCCGGCCTGCACGCCATTCCATTCTTCCCCATATTGTAAACAATCTTCCCGTCCCACCGTGTATGAAACGCCTGCAGCAGCCATTAAGTCCCCCTCATAAGTAGCATCGATAAACATTTTTCCACGAAACTCTTTGCCCGAAAGTGTGGTCATAGAAATAATCCTAGCATTTTCAATCCTGACACCTGATTGCCTATCAAGCCACTCGTTCCTGCAAACAGGAATATCATTTTCCTTGATAAAGTCTTCAAATACTTTTTCAGCCACGTGGGGTTCGAAAATCCACATGGTCTTGTTTTTCCCGTCCATAGCCGGGGTGCCTTGTCCTCTGTTACCGAACTCGTCTTGTTTTTGCCATTTCCATGCTGATGTATCGTTGTAATGAATCCAAACGCGTTGATAAAATTCCCGCGCTAGTCCACCAATAGTTCCGGTATTCCCGGAATCAGTAAAACCAAGCCCACTGGATGTCAAACCTCCCAGATGATCATCGGGGGAAACAATAATTACGCTTCTTCCCGATCGCGCAATCTCAACGGCAGAGATTACCGCTGCAGACGTACCGCCGTAAATAATTACATCTGCTTCGTATTTATCACAATTACATGATACCATGAAAACTATAGTTATCAAGCAAAATAAAAAAAGTTTCTCTTTCATTCTTAATCTTTTAACCGATCATTATTATATTGCTATCTCACAATTCGCTTACCAACGTCCAATCCGCCACAGTAGTAGGGGTGGTATCATAAATAACATTTCATCACGGGTCAAATACCGAGAAATTGACAAGAATCACTTCTAATTTGAATTGGCTACTTCCCCATGCTCCTATATAATTATCCACAGATTATATTCATCTATAATCAAAGAGAAGTTACCGGTTTGTAATAACGAACCCAATCTATAAACATATCTGCTGTAACGGCAGTTGTGTCATTATTTTTGTTTATCCCCATACCCAAATAAAGATTCAAATCCAGATTATTAAAAGGAAACTGACCTGTGATACTGGTCTGTATTCTGGGATATTTTCTCGTACGTATTCCATCTACAAAAAAGACGAGGCTATCAGGATATTTTTCTAATCCATATATATGATATTGATTTGGATTTACTCCTACCATCATTATTGAGGGGGGATTATCTGTCATTTTTTTTGTCGTCGTATATTCTGTCGAAACTGATTGATATATAAAAGTATCCAAATCATATTGTTCCATTATGCTGATCGCAATATTATTCCTGTTCTCTGGTAGAAGACGTATGAAAGGCCATGCCCCGGAGCAGGGGTTAATAGCTGCCTTAATTTCTATCCTGCCGGTTTCATTTTCATTAATTCCTATTCTGGTAACTCCTCCCGTCTGAAAAGAATTGTGATCTTTTACCGATGGGCTATGCGTTCCACGTAAAATAAGATTCCCATCCTGAAGCATATATAGATTGTCCTTTTCACCCATATATTTGTTCAAATGTTTTTCAGGAGATATTTTTTTCCAGACAGTGGTATCCAAAGGAGCATTGAAATCTTCTTCCCAAACGAGTGTCCAACCTTTTCTATATTTATCAGGATCATCTTTTTTATCTGTACAAGAAAAAAAGATCACAAAAAGCATGTAAACTGAGAACTCAATGATATTTTTTTTCATTATAAAAAACTGTTATTGTCGTTATGTAA
>DAIPML010000196.1:0-6921 GCA_036768735.1 Clostridiales bacterium
GTTATCCGGTAAATGCCGAAAATATAACATACAAGCAATTTATGACATCGCCGCGAATATCTTTTTGGATACCACGTGCCTAAAATAATTTCCCCAACCTGTGATAACAGGATTTAACCTGTCAATAAGCTGACCTTGTGTTACCTCCTTGTTACTGAATATTATTTCATGCAGTTTTTCGGTTATCTTCTTCCGGCTTTTCTTCGAGGGTTTAATCAGAAGTTTCCGTTGTACTTCCGGATATTGAAACCAAGAAAATCAAAGCCTTCCGAGATATGGGTTACGAGCGTCTTCTCTTCCGAGAGTGTCAGCCCCCTTTGGGCTAGAAAGTAGGTGATGAGGGGTTTTATCTCCTCGAGTATTTCCCTGCTCCTTGCCGTGACAACGAAATCATCAGCATGACGTACCAGGTTTACTTTCGGGCAGTATATTTTACCTTTCCCCATGGAACGATTTTTATAGCGTTCCTTTACCTGCTTTTCCATTCCGTCAAGGGTCGTATTGGCAAGGGCCGGTGAGATGATACCTCCCTGTGGCGTTCCTTCCTTGGTGGGTGTGAGTATCCTGTTGAACATTACTCCCGCCTTGAGCCATTTGCAGAGTATCGCCTTGTCGATTTGCACATTATCTGCAAGCCACCCATGGCTGATATGGTCGAAACATCCCTTGATATCTCCCTTCAGTATCCATTCTGGAGAATTTTCCCTACTTAGTAACCTGTGCAGGGCGTCTATGGCATCCGCTGTGCTTCTTTTCCTTCGGAAGCCGTACGAATTGCCGTCGGCCGTTGTCTCGGTTACCGGTTCGAGCGCCATCAGGTAAAGTGCCTGCATAGCCCTGTCGTGCATGGTAGGTATCCCCGGCGGACGTTGTTTTCCATTACTCTTTTCAATGTACACTCTCTTTAGGGGTCTTGGCCTGTATCCCCTGCGCCCAAGGGAGTCTGCCTCCTTTAATTTTGATGCGGGAGTCGTCCATTTCACATTGCCCACACCCGCGGTTCGTTTTCCTTTATTGAATGTCACTCTTCTAATTGCCAATGCTTTGGCTTCGAGCGAGGTGACCAGAAGATGTTGCAAGGCTTTCACCTTGCCATATCTTCCTTCTTTCTGAGCCTTTACAATCCTTGCCTGGAGCTTTCTCACACGGCATTCGCATTTTGGCCAGTCTATGGCTGTCCATATCTTGCCCTTGTGTGAAGACGCACACTTTGTTTTCACTCCGCTCCTTTGTTGTTCCTTCATCCTGAAAGTTCTCCGGCTTTCCTGTAACGTAACACCATGCGGAAGTCTGCCTGTTTTCACAGAGGGATATTCTTTCAATCCTTATCTTCCCGATTACTTGGAAGCATTCGCTTTTTCCGCAATCTCATACCCTCACCCCCGTCTGTTTTCCTTGCGGTTAACTTTCCCCGTACCAATCGGGGAGGAATAAGAGCTTACCATGTTCCAACTAAATAACAACCTGTGGGTTAGGATCCACCCATCTACTGGTAGCACTTTGTCCGTGTAACCTTTGTCATGAAGAAGGATATCCGGCTGCTCACCATTTTGGTTAAGGCCTGTCAACATCTTTGGCCTTCATTTGTAACGATAGTGCAGTGGTTCACATACGTTGTCCATACCACAGAGCCTTACCCCTTAACCGCCTGATGTTGGCGGTAGTTGTATTCCCTCACGGTTCTCTCTCCTGTTATCACAGGGACTTTGTCAAGGAAGCTTCACACCATGGAATTGCTTCCATCGCATGTTCCTTTAGGCTACTATTAACGGAATAATAGGTTCAGTCTCGCTTGCTGAACAGTTATCTAGTCGACTTCTTGTCGAACTTACGCAATAAATATACAACTTTCGTAAATATCCGATTAATAACATTCGTATATTCCCACATAATAGGGGGTGTTTAAGAAAGTTTGTTGAATCCGGATAAATAAAGGTGAAACAAGCGTATTGCATAAGTATCAATATTTTGAATCGCAAATATAACAATTATTTGGATAAAAAAATGGTATTATCAAAATTAACGATTTATTTTATTGCCCTTATTTTGTTCACGTTATTCACGTCAATTTAGGGTGTTTTTCTTGTGTTGGATGACCGAAGGCGTTTAACGAGTACGTGTTTTAGCGTGAATGGATATTTTGTCAGTCAGTTCGCCTGAAGCAAAACCTTTGTCATGGCTGTGCGTTTTACCTCTTTAGCCACTTGTCAATTAAATATAATCCAAGTATTCCTATCAAAATTATGCTTATTTTTATATAAATACTACCATTGAAAAATATCGTGATCACTAAAAGCAAGAACACAACAACTATTGTCAAAGAAATAACATATTGTAAAGAAAGAAATGCTATGCCAACAAACCGTCTTAGAGGGCTATAATTTGAAAAACGTCTATAAAAACTAATTTCGTCTTGAACCTTTGATATTTTGTTGTAAAGTTCTTCGTCAATCTTTTTAATTGTTCCTAAAAGTAGTTTTTCATCTGTCCTTGGGTCAATTGCTATTCTTAAAATATTGTCGTATATCTCTTTGCTTAGATAAGCCGCCTTTCCGTCTGTGAGGAGTATATTTTGAAGTTGGTTTTTGTAATCTAAGTTGTCTTCGCCTTCTGGGAAGTATGCAATGAAATTTAGTCGTGTTTTTACTTCAGTTAATATCTCGATACGCTTATCAAAAAATTTTGTAAAAGTATTCTTAGATTCAGTCAAAGGTTTTTCCACAAGGCTTTTTACAAGCCAAGAAATAAAGGCAATAAATGTTGTTAATAGGAATATTACAACATTGGGATTTGCTTCTTTTATGATTGTTATTAAGTCCATACAAAGTTCAAATTACGTTTAAACATTGAAGAAATATGCCGTGAAATTTGATTCATAAAACTCCCTTCTTTTGAAGTATCATTTAATGCATTTTCATTTCTTAAAACAGCGTATACTAAGTCTGCATTACCCAAAACAGCATATCTTTCTTTATTGTCATTCGTTGTTCCAGTTTTAAGAAAAACATTTTCTATTTTAAGGCCTAATTTTTCGTAAAATACTTTATTAAGGATTGAAAGACATTCAGTTTTGGTGTCAGTTAAATTTGCGGGATTAAAATAATTTGAATAAGCTAATGCTAATTCATATAAAGAAATACCACTTTTTGTGGCACCTAGAACACTTGAGGGAAATAAATCTGTTTGAGGTTTATTTAAAATGTCAGACAAGAATTTCAGATTAGTCTCAAAGCCAACTTGGTTTGCTGCATTTATAAATGAATTATTGTTTGAATAAAATAATGCTTCTTGGATATTAAGTTGTGATTTGTAACAACCAACTTCCCTAACTTCCCAATCTAAACTGTTTTTATATGCATCAAATTTTTCAAATTCCGAAATACCACTTTCTCTTAAATGACAGTACAAGAAAGGTTTTAAAGTTGAGCCAACGTTTGATCTTGAAATGAATGGGTAATCTGTCCCGTAACTGCTTGCAAATCCTAATACTTCTCCATTTTTCAATGCGATAATAGATACTGGATATTTTGATTCGATAACAAATTTTTCAACGAATTCTTGTATTTTTAAGTCAATAGAGGATATTATTATTTTTCTTTTTTCGTCTATACGATTTGCAATAAAAGGAATGGAAACATTTCTAAAACTTGAAAGTTGTGTTTTAGAAATTGTCAATTTAGTCCTTATATTTTTTTGAAATCGACTTTTTGAAATTACTTTTCTATCAAGTAAAATGTTGTTTATAGCCTTATATCTTTTCTCGATAACTTCTGGTCTTTTTGCGTAGTAATTTGGTCCACGTAAAATAGTAAGCAAATAGAGTAATTCTGTCTGTGTTAACTTCTCAACCTCTTTGCCGTAGTAATAAAGTCCTGCTGTTCTTAAACCCCAAATGTTTTTACCAAAGTAAACATTGTTAAAATACAAATTCAAAATTTCGTCCTTTGAATATTGTTTTTCAATTTGAATTGCTTTAATAGTCTCTTTTAATTTTCTTGTTACTGTCTTTCGAGTATCACGAGTGATATTTCTTGCTAACTGTTGGCTGATTGTGCTACCACCTTGAACAATATGACCTGCCTTTATATTTTCAACAAAGGCCCTAGATACACCCTTAAAGTCAATGCCATTATGACTATAAAATCTTTTATCCTCTATTTCGACTAAAAATTTTTTTAAACGGGTTGGAATATATTCCGAAAGAGCTTGACAGTCATAACAGTCGGAAACAACACCTAAGGGAGTCTCTTTATCAGAGTCTTTACAGTAGATAACATATCCGTCTAATTTATTTTTCATTATCTTGTTTTGTTGTGATTTAGTTATTGTCTCAAACAGTCTTTGGCTTTGCATTCGGAAGGGTTTAAGACGCTTGTTCTTTTAGCCTACTCACGATGTTATTTTATTTTCCTTTTACTTCATGATGTACACACTTGTGATCGTCTGACGCTAAAACCTCATTTTAGATACATATTTTTTATTTTTTTAAACAATATATTTCGAGACAATTTGTCCAATTTGAGTTAATTCTACTTTTCCAAAATTCTCTTTTTGCAAATTTGTCATATGCAAAGCTTCTATATATCTATTTTTAATTAAGTCGTTCATTGAATGAGAAATCTTTGCTTTCATACGATATTCAGTCATATTTTTTTTCATGGAATATAAATTCACAAATTCCGGAAGCCAATCTGACGTGATTCTTCCACTATTTGACGCGAAAGATTCCATTCGCCACATTGGCCAGTTTTTACTGTCAGATAAAATAGTTAGTGCTTGTGGAGTTAACATTTCTATTTGATTCAGCGCATATTTATGGTCATCAAATAGCGACTTGAAATCAGTTTCTACGATATATTTTAATGTTTTTGCTAGATGTTCAGTAAGTTCTAAATCTGGAGCTGCGTTATCAAGAATTCTCAGAATTTTATTGAATAATGTATTTCCCACTGGGTTTGTGAGTAAATCTTTCAGACTGTTTAGTCCTTCTTCAATTTGCTCTAGCTTGTCAAAATAACATGTGAGTAAAATCTCTTTTTTTGCTTCTCTTAAATCTTTATCCACCTCTTCATTCCAGGTAATAATTGTGTTGATGATATCTCCAATTTTAAATACACCAAGTACTTTATCCCTAATCGTTTTAATTGTTTTCGAAACGACAATAGAGTTTTCTTCCTCTTGAGAGAGTTTAATTTTTTCAAGTCGTTGTTCTAAACTAACTCCTTGAGTATAGAAATATATGTCAGGCTTAGTAATTACGATTTCACTCATTTTTTTATGATTGGGCCTAACGTTGGCAATATGGCCTGAAAGGGATTGCGGAGAACGTCACTATCAAGATACAATGAAATTGATGCGGGGGGTGAACTACGCATACCAGAAATGCCCTTTTTGGCTATATTACGTGTTAGGTAAAGTTGTTTATTATCCTAATAATGAAGTATTAACCAATAGTATCTTTTACGGTTTGATAATCCCAATAATAACTACCATCTTTATAATAGCACATTGCTTTATGTGTACCAACATTCTTTATCACTTCCGGGCATTTAGTCTTATCTACTGATGCTGCATTATATAAAACTACTATTTTCAGACCATCACGTATAGCTTTTTCACACTCATATTCTATATAGCTTCGGTAATCCACCTGCATACCTCGGGCACAACTTTGTGTCCATCTATTATAACTAGCACAATATTGACAGCTACCATTTCTTGCAGTCTTTGTGTTTGAACCAACAATAAGAACAAAAGTTTTTGAAGAATCAAGTCTTGTTGCAAGCGATGATTTAATACTACAATTTAAACTACTATCTCTTGCTTGTGTTAAGTCATGAGCATCCGTAAATGACAAACTCCAAAAATTACTGTTATTCCACTTATGAAGTTGGTCAATTGCATCTTTATCTCCGTCCCATTCAGCAGCTAAATAAGTTTTTGTTCTGTAAGCCATAATTAGTCATTTTTTAAATTATAAAAATTGATTTTGTCTCTCTTTGATTCATGAATAATAATTGAAACTTGTGAAGGATATGTAAATTTAATCCTGCTTACTTTGAACGACCAAATTAAAAGTTCAAGCAGTTCCTGTTCTGTAACAGAATCAAATCCTTTAAAACGAGTTATTCCTGAGCCGAGAAGTGGTATTGAAATAGAACGTCCAGCATATATTATGTCTATTTCATTCCAAAAATTTATAAGAAAATTTATGTAGTCATTCATATAAAGAAATGCTCTGTTTTCATTATCAAATTTCGAGAAAGCTGTTAGCACATAATCTTTGTGCTGAAAAACGGTTCCTAGACTATATCTCTTTTTTTTGCCATAATGTCTACTATTATTTGTGTCTAAAACTCTTTCGTTTAAGTGGGCATCATTATTTATCAGATTATCAAATTCATTTAAATCAGTTATTTTAGACTTTATATATTCACCATTAAGAGAATTCTCTGCAATTATTCTATTATCTACTTGCGTGTCAAAATATTCATTAAACGCAATTACTTTGAGACCTTCTTCTTCAAAAATGTCGCCTGTCTTAATAGTCAGAGTTGAATTATTAATATTTAGCGTTGTCTTTGTTTGCCTATTTGCAATTATCCACATGATTATATAAGTAGTAAATAGCATCAATACAAGACCAATTCCAAAGTAAATTTTTAGACAATCTGGTATTGTTATTACAATAAAAGCAAATGAACAAATTAGACTTATAATCGATAATACCTCTAAATAATTTTTGAAAAGTTTTTTATCCAACAATTTTACTTTTAGCTTCATTGAAACAATTTATTATGTTGATCCACTATTGTTCGCACGGTCGTCTTACAATTTTGCCTAACGTGTTGTTTACGCAATAAATAAACAACTTTCGTAAATGCCTGATTTTCTATACAATCGGGGGTGTCTACGAAGGTT
>DAIPML010000008.1:0-38753 GCA_036768735.1 Clostridiales bacterium
AACCATATTGTGATTGCACCAGGTTGCAGCTCGCTGCAACTTTCTGCAGCTAAACCTGCAGAAAAAGTCGTTTCACGACTTTCTGGGGAACAATCATAAAATCAATTTCAATCGTATAATTATTTTGCTCACTTTATCCGATAAATAATTTAGAGGGTTAAAATATATTAGATTAGTGGAAATGACCTATTTTGACCATAAATTTATGTATGCAGCATATGTTTTGGAATAGCCAATAAAGGGTAAATCTGAGATGCAAATTGAAAAGGAAATCGTGTAAATATTTTAGATGTATATACGAGTTTCTTTTTTAATCTATAAAAATAAAAAGCAAATTTTTAAAATAGGGGGATCTGGAAATGCTTAAAAAAATGTTCAAGCTCATGAAAAAAGGGAATAAAGGTTTTTCCCTGGCAGAATTAATGGTGGTTGTTGCTATTATTGGAGTTCTGGTTGCCATTGCTATTCCCGTGTATAACGCATCCACAGCCAAAGCTGAAAAAGGGGCATGTATTGCAAACTTACGTATGATAGACGGCGCCATACAGCAATACAGAAACGATAAAGGTAGTGAACCAACTGACATAAGTGAGTTGGCTTCATATTTCTTGGACGGAGTTCCAAAATGCCCTACCGAAGATGCAGCGGCTTATGAATTAGTAGAAATTGGTGAACACCAAAGAGCGAAATGTAGTGTATCAGGTCATTCATATGCTACTGGTAGCGATGCTACACCTACCACCGTACCTAGCGAATAATTTTTATATTAAAGCCTAAGAGCTGGCTGATCAGCCAGCTCTTTTAAGTAGAGAACCCGTAGAGAGAATTCTTAGATTAAAGGGGTTGAAATGCTATGTCTGAACAAGCTGCTAAAGAACGTAAGAAAAATGCTTTTTCAGAATTTTTCAGGGAAAATAAATCCCTCAAAGTTTTGTTGCCTATACTTGTAGTTGGAATAATTGCAATAATAATTCTTTATTCAAATCCCGATGGGGGTGCAAAGCCTGCTTCATCTGATTTAACTTTACATGACACAAATCAAACAGGTCTTTATGGTAAAACCGTAGAAGTACTTCCTCAGATGGAGCGTATTACCGACCCCGGTGTTTCATTTACGCAAGTCAGGGATCCGTTCTCATCAAATGTAGTTTTTCCTGTTCTTAAAGGAATTACATTGTCCGGTGAAAAAAACACCGCTATTGTTGAAACAGAGAATAGGGCTTATGTGGTATGCACCGGTGATATTATTGGTGATGCCTGGACAGTTGAGGAAATTGATGCTTCAGGTGTTGTTTTAAAGGGAAAAGACGGAAATGAGATTACTATTTCATTTAGTAAATAACAGAGGATTAGTTTATCCTGTTAAAAATAGATTTCAATTGCAGAAAAATATAGAGAAAATGCGATAACTTCCGGGCGTGTGATTTCCGGGAGACTCCATAATAAAGGAGGCTTGTTTAATGTCTCAAGTCAAGTCTAAGTGGCGGAATATTTTGTTTTTGATTATAATATTAACTGCTGTTGCCATACCAATCCGGGCATGGTCATCCGGCGAAGGCTCTGATTACATATTATTATCAGAAAAATCCGGATCGGAGACGGCGAAAAACAACCAGAATCTTATAGCAATGGACATAAGAGATGCTGATATTAGGGATGTTTTAACCACCCTGTCTGTTGCGTTGAAAAAAAGTATTATATATACTGAGGATCCGATAAAAATATCAATTTCGTTAGATGGCGTATCACCCATAAAAGCTTTGGAGATGGTGGCGCACAGCGTGAATATGTCCTATATTACAAATGAAAATACTATTATGGTTGGAAGTCAGGAAAGCATACATAAAAATTTCTATAACATGCTTCCTATTACACGTTTTTCATTACTATATGTCAGTCCCGATGAAATTAGCAAGCAAGCGGATAAACTGGCGATTCCTGTGCAGAAGCTTGTTCTGGATTCAACAAAAAAATACATCTGGGCTCAAGGCACACCTCAAGCGCTTTCAAAAATGCGTGAGCTTATTGACGCACTTGACAGAAGTGAAAATTTAGACCCTCAGGAGCAGTTGACCGTGCTTCAGTTGGTTCCTTTTGATCTGGAGTATATCGAGGCAAGTGTTTTAAATGATTTAATAAAACAATTAGAAATTCCATGCCGCACAATTTTAGTTGATGTCAACCCCGGAATCATTTGGGTTGACGCCGATTCAACAGCTTTGGTGGATATTAAAGCTCTTGTTGATAGTGTTGATATTGTCGAAAACATGATACCAGTACAGGAAGAAGTTACTCCGGAGATACAATATCCGGAGATAGAAGCGAAAAAAATGAGAAATATTACTGCAAATCGGCTTATGCCAATGATTCAGGGTCTTGAGATACCGGTTAAGGTATTTGCTATAGATTCAAGCGGTTACAACATTTGGATGAGGGGTAACCGCAAATCCATAAATCTGATGAACGATCTTATTAACCGCCTTGATTCATCTTATTCCCGGGACGATGTGAATTATTTTACATATAAGCTTACCCATATGAAGGCTTCAGATGCTGCATCAAAGCTCGAGTTTGTTGGCATTGAAAACGTCAGAGTATTTTTGCTTAACTATCCGCAATACAGCAAAGAGCTTCTTGTGAGCTGTCCATCCGACAGAATAACTGATGTGAAGCATGTATTGGAAAAACTTGATGTCCCCGGTGAAAAAATAAGAGCTATCGTTGATTATTCCAATAGCCCCAGCGCCACGACAAGGCTTGAGAAACGAAGAGATTTGATTATTTCCTTAACAGGCATACCAAAGGAAAGCTTCAAGATATCGGATAACGTAACAAGAGACCCCGCTGTTCCACACTTTGTGCTATGGGTGGAAGAGACTCCGGACAATGTAGAATGGATCAAAGAGGTTATAGAATCCATTGATAATCCGTTATCAAATCATGAATAGTGAAAGGGTTTAATAGATGGATATTCAGTATGGTTTTACGCAAGCAGACGCAATGGTAATCATGGACGAATTATTAAAAATTACAGTGGAAAGGAATGCTTCCGATTTACACCTTGTAGTGGGCTTTAAACCGGCAATAAGGGTTAACGGTGAAATTGTTCCGCTGGAGTATTCCATTTTAGCGCCTGATGACGTAAAAAATTTAGTATACTCCATAATAAACGAGGAGCAGCAAAACCGACTTGAAAAAGATTGGGAACTGGATTTTTCATATGCTATTCATGGTGTTGCGAGATATCGTTGTAACGTAATGATACAACGGGGAACTCTTGCTGCTGTTTTTAGAGCTGTACCGTTTGTTCTTCCAAGTTTTGATGACTTAGGGCTACCGAAGGAGATTAAAAAGCTCTGTGATCTATCAAGAGGTCTGGTTCTTGTTACAGGACCAACAGGCAGTGGGAAATCTACAACCTTGGCAGCGCTTATCGATGTAATAAATAAAACCCGGTCAATGAATATTGTTACAATTGAAGATCCTATAGAATTTTTACACAAGCATGAAAAGTCAACAATACGCCAGAGAGAAATAGGGATGGACACCCATTCCTTTGCCACAGCCCTTCGTCATGTTTTAAGACATGATCCGGATGTTATATTAATTGGGGAAATGCGAGATCTTGAAAGTATATCAATAGCGTTAACAGCTGCTGAAACGGGACACCTTGTATTATCAACACTGCACACCCAAACCGCTCCGCTTACAATATCAAGGATTGTCGATATTTTTAGCAATGACAGAAGACAACAGGTAAGACAACAACTTGCCGGTTCTTTGAAGGCAGTTATATCTCAGCAGCTGCTTCCTGCGATGGATGGAAAGGGACGTGTAGTTGCAGTTGAATATATGGTTGATTCACCGGCTGTCAGAAACTTAATTCGGGATGGAAAGGATCACCAGATATATAATGCAATTCAGACAGGACACAACCTTGGTATGCAGACAATGGACTCAGCGCTCGTGAAATTATGCCAAAGCCGAAAAATATCAAAGGAAACCGCTTTGGAATATTGCATTGATTCAGCTGAGGTTGAACGTATGCTTAAAAATTGGATTTAGTAGCAGGAGGAAGAAATGTCTGTTTATAATTATGAATGTGTGAACAATCAGGGAGAAATTATTAAAGGTCAGATAAGTTCAGAAAGCTTTTCCAAATCGTTGGATAGGCTAAAAAGCATGCAACTGTCTGTAATTGAGCTGAAAGAACAACAGACTTCAAAAGCCTCTGCTTTTTTAACAAGTGAAAAGAAAGTTACTATTTCAGAGCTTTCGCTTTTTAGCAGACAATTAGCAGCAATGATCTCTGCGGGCATTCCTGTAACAAGAGCTCTTTTCACTCTAAGTAAGCAAACATCAAACCCTACATTTAAAAATGCGCTTCAAAATATAGCTAAAAATATAGAAAGTGGTATGAACCTGACCGATGCATTTGGTGCATACCCAAGAATTTTCCCCAAACTATACGTATCAATGATACAAGCCGGTGAATTGGGCGGTATTCTTGAAACAACTCTGGAGCGTCTTTCAGAACAGCTTCAAAAAGAAAAGCAGCTAAGCGACAATGTAAAATCAGCTACACTTTACCCTCGTATGCTGTTTGGGTTTGCAGGGATAATTTTTATCGGGATGCTTATATTTCTTGTGCCTGTGTTTAAAAAGTTTATTCCGGCAGGAACTGATATCCCCGGAATAACGCGGCTTGTTTTCAATTTATCTGATTCAATAAAAGAAAATTGGTATATCTGGCTATTGAGTATTTTTGCGATCATAGGCGCAACAATGCTTTATGTAAAAAGTAGCAACGGAAAAAGAGTGTGGGACAAAATAAAATTTAAAATGCCCGTTTTCGGAGATTTAATACAAAAGACTGTAGTGGCAAGGTTTTCAAGAACACTTTCAACTCTTCTTGATGGTGGAATTCCTGTTGTACAAGCAATGCAAAGTGCCGGTCCAACCTCGGGAAGTATGATTGTAGCTGATGCGGTTACTGAGGCGACAAAGAGGATCGAGGAAGGTAAAAGTATAGCTGATCCGCTAGAGGAAACCGGCGTTTTTCCTCCAATGGTAACTCATATGATTGCCACAGGCGAGGAAACCGGGCAGCTGCCTTCTCTTCTTAACAAAATAGCAGAGTTTTATGAGGATGAGGTTTCGGTTATGACGAAAGGGCTTTCATCGCTCATAGAGCCTATTATGATTATGGTAATAGGAGTGTTGGTTGGAGGTATGCTTATATCATTATACATGCCGATTTTCTCATCGGTTCTGTCTTCAGGGTATTAGCGGATATTTTTTTGATATTTGTAAGTGTAGCATCAGAGAAATTTTCTCAAAAGTTTTATTTGTAAAACTGACATAAGTTTCAGTCACGGGCATAACAGATGTGTGGAGGAATTATTATACAAGGAGAGATCATCGTGGGTGTTTTTAAAAAATCGTCAGTTGGGCTTGAAATTGATTCAAAAGAAATAAGAGCTGTTCATGTGACAGGTAAACCTGAAAGACCATATCTTTGCACTTTTGCCCGTTTTCCACTTAATGAGGGGATTGTAAAGGACGGAAAGGTTTTGAAAGAAAATGAGCTTGGCGTTGCATTGTCCACAATGTGGGCAAGAGAAAATATAAAATGCAGGGATGTTATTCTCGGAGTGAATAACCAGGATATTATTGTTCGCTTTGCCAATTTTGTAAAGGTTCCTAAGGACAAGCTAGATAATTTAATACGTTTTCAAGCTCAGGAACATATACCCATTCCAATAGAAGAGGTTGAGCTTGATTATTCGGTAATTGGTGAGGAAAGTAGTGATGAAGGTACCTTTTTGAAGATTCTGCTGGTTGCTGGTAAAAAGAAAATGCTGTTTGATTTTATTGCTTCCTTAAAGGCAGCAAAGCTGAATATTGTGGATATAGGAGCTTCAATGCTTTCAATCTCGGGGATTTTACCGAGGGAAATCTGTGATCTTCCTATAGCTGTTGTGAATCTGTCAAACGATTTTGGTAATATTATAATTTTAAATAATGGTGAACCAGGTATGGCTAGAACCATCAATTACCATAAAGATATTATCTCTGTTGTAAAGGAATTAAATGAAAAAAACCCCGATATAGGCTATGACATTGATGATACCCGGATGGATAGCATTTGCGCTATCCTTGCAAGTGAAATACGCTCATCGGTATTGTACTTCCACAATCAAAATTCCAATGCTATATTTCGCGATATAATTCTTACTGGAAATTTGTCAAAAATCAAGTGTCTTGCAGAAAGATTAAAGCAGCTGACAGAAACAAATGTTAGGGTTGTTTCTTATAATGAATCCAGGATAAACCTAACCGGAGTAGATGCTTTTTCTGGTCATGAACCGGATTTTGCGATTTGTACAAACCTTGCTATCCGTGGACTGGAGGTGTAGTAGAATTGGAACATATTAGTCTATTACCGGTTGAATTTAAAAGTAAAAAGAAACGAAATAGAAAGCTTGGTATCTCCACAATAGCCATGGGAATAGTTGCCGGGATTTTAATATTTGCTTTAGTAATATTAAAAATTCTGTCGGTAGTTCCTGAATCGGAGCTTAGAGCTTTAAAATTGGAAAGAAAAATACTTCAAAACGAAATTGACGATTTACTGCTGTTAAAAACACTTTCAGAGGAAGTAAAACAGCAAAAGAAATTGTTGGATAAAGCTATTGGTAATCAGCCCGACTGGTTCGAGATATTTGCTTTTGTCGGTGCAGAGTTACCGGAGAATGTAAATATAACTAATATACTTGCAAACTATACTGAGAATTCTGCAAAGCTGAATATACAGGGCAACGCTATGGGTCATGATGAAGTTGCGTTATGGATGAAAAGCTTAAATAATACGGGATTTTTTTCCGATACCGGCTTGAACTACTCACGGATGGAAAATTCAAACGCAATCAGTTTTGAGCTTGATGTAACCATAATCCGGGAAGAAAAATTCAAGCTATTCGACGAGGTGGTGGAGAAATGATAAAAGAAAACAATGTACGGAGAGTAGTTATAGTTGTTTTTGTATTATTAATTGTATTCTCTGGGTATCTTGTTGCTAAAGAAGCATTTAGAATTGGAAAGCTTTCTTCCGAAATTCGTTTATTAAAGCAGGATATTTTTAGCCAGCAATTGAATCTAAAGCAGCTGAAAGAGCTGAAAAAAACAGAGGAAAACCTTAGACAGCAGTATGCTGCAATAAAAACATTAATTCCGGACACCCCGCTTGAGGAGCAGATTGTTCTTCGCATTCAAAATAGTTCTGTGACACACTCAGCGCTTCTTGCGTCAATAAGGATTGGTAACCAAAAGAAGGATGGAAGTCTTGTTGAAATGCCAATTGAAATGTCATTCAATGGAACATACAAGAGCTTTTTATCCATGTTATCCGGCATGATATACGGGGAGAGGCTTATTCGTATTGATGAAGTTCGATTGGGACAGAGTGATGGTAATTTAACAATAGATATAAAAGCGAATACGTTTTACCAAATAAAGTGAACTTGTTCAGCTAAGTGAACTTGTTCAGCTAAGTGAACTCGTTCAGATAAGTGAACACACTCACCTGAAGCTGAACATCACGCATTTTTACGAAGTAAAATACGCATTGGGCTTTGGTGGGGGTCTTAGGAATTTGATAAATTTACCAGATAGAGGTGTATGATTTGATCCAGGGTCAAAATAGTTTTTTGGGTAATCAGCTAATAAAACTCAGGAAAATTACCCATGAGCAGCTTAATGAAGCGTTAGAGCAGCAAAAAATAATGGAGGAGCAGGGTACAAAAGGCAGGCTTGGTCAGATTCTTGTGGATATGGGCTTTTGCACACAGGAGGATGTTGCACATGCCATGGCGAAAAAATCAGGTTCTATTTATTATTCGTTAAGTTCTTATACCATTGATATAAAGGCTATGAATCTAATTTCTCCCGATATGTCAATAAAGTATCAGGCGTTGGCTATTGGGTTCGAAAATAATTATCTTCTTGTAGCCCTCATGAATCCCAATGATATTATTGCGTTGGATGATCTGCGAATATTGACCGGATATGATATACGACCTGTTGTTGTTCCTGATAAAGAGCTTATATCTGCAATTAAACAATATACAAGAGACAGCTCCGATATTGAACAGGATGAAGAAGACGGCGGTGAAATAAATATTACTGACGAAAGACCTGAGGATGATAAGCCGGCTGTTATTCTAGCAAACCAGATTTTTAACATGTCCGTGAATGCTGAAGTAAGTGATGTTCACATAGAACCACAGGAAAAACAAACACGGGTGAGGTTTCGTATTGATGGGGTTTTGCATGAAATAATGAGACAGCCTTTAAGAATGCACGCTTCTCTTGTATCCCGTATCAAGGTTTTGGCAAATATGGATATCGCAGAAAGGCGAATTCCACAGGATGGACGCATCACATTAAAGATTGACGGAAAGACAATTGATGTTCGAGTGGCCTCTTTGCCATCGGCATATGGTGAAAAGCTTACACTTCGCCTGTTAAACCGCAGTAACCGCTTGATTACATTAGGTGAGCTTGGGTTTCCCGAATCCCAATTAAAAAGCTATGATGAAGCAATACATAAGCCTTACGGTTTTGTACTTATAACCGGTCCCACAGGCAGCGGGAAAAGCACAACAATGTATGCTTCCCTGGCAAGCCTTAATTCAGTTAAAAAAAATGTTATAACGCTGGAGGATCCTATTGAGAGAAGAATGGATGGCATAAATCAGATTCAAATTAATCCCAAGGCTGGGATGACATTTGCCTCAGGTTTGAGATCCATTCTTCGAAACGATCCGGATATTATAATGGTAGGTGAAATACGCGATTTTGAAACTGCTAAAATAAGTGTTGAATCTGCTCTAACGGGGCACCTTGTTCTTTCAACGCTGCATACAAATGATTCGGCAGGCGCAATTTCAAGGCTTAGCGACATGGGTGTTGAAAAATATTTAACTTCGTCAGCATTGTTAGGGGTTGTTGCCCAAAGACTAATGAGGGTACTCTGCCCGATTTGTAAAAGACCTTATAAAATTACCAGAGACGAACTGCAAACAACCATACCGGATTTCCCATTCGATGATGAAAAGGAAATAGAGCTATATCGGGCTCATGGTTGTCTTTCATGCAACAATACCGGATACAAAGGAAGAATCGGGATTTATGAATTTTTATCAGTTGATGAAAACATGCAGAGGCTTATTTTATCCGGTGCTTCAAGCACTGAAATCAGGCGCTATGCAGTTGAAAGCGGTATGATCACAATGCGGTACGATAGTTTGATAAAAGTTAAAAAGGGAGAAAGCACCTTGGAGGAAATGCTTAGGGTGATATTATGATTGATTCTCCAAAAATCGTGAAACGACTTTTTCTGCAGGTAATCCTGCACCAGCTTGCAACTTGCAGCTTGCTGCAACCTGATGCAATCACAATATGGTGGTTGATTCCCAAAAGTCGTGGCTTTTCCTGTAGGTTTACCTATAGAGAGCTACAGCTTGCTGCAACCTGGAGTTATCACAATATGGTTATTACTTGAAAACCAAATCAGTGCTCATTACAATATTCTTTTTTGTTAAAGGGAAGTGCATTTTAGTTTTCAGCTTTTAATTTTTGAGGTTTCATCCGGGAACAAAGGTATAAAAGTGAAAAAGATAAGTGAGGTGAGTGAATGCAAAAATACAATATACGAAAAAAAGAAGCAGGCTTTTCGCTATTGGAAATGATGATAGCAGTTGCCATTATTGTAATTGTTGCTGCTTCACTTGTTCCTCTAATGACTTTTGTGAACCAAAGCGGGCACAGCAATCAAAACCGGATGATGGCTAATAACCTTGCTGCGAGCATTATGGAAGAGATAAGAGCGATGGATTATGAAGCTATAGGAACAATAGGAGGGAATCCCTCGGGCACATTGCCACAATTACAAAGTGTTAATTATAATGGAGCGGATTATGAGGTTGAAACCTTGATTAGCTGGGGAGCAGCCAAAGGTAAGAATACCGAAATAAATCCTGTTGCTTATTTAAACGCCCGTGTCATTGTTAGGGGCTTAAATACTTTTACCGGCATTAGTGAGGAGCTTGCTGAGCTTCATACGGTAATAACACGAGACGGGGAAGAGCCTCTAATTGAAAATGGGCACTTGCGGGCACAGGTTCTAGATTCTGAGGAACAACCAATTGGTGATCCTTCTGTAAATGTTGAAATTATAGCTCCAATAAGCCAGCATCTTATGACAGACTATAATGGTACAGCCATATTTGGCATTCTTGATGAGGGTAATTACAGTGTAAGAGCAAAAGTGGAAGAAGGGTTGTTCGCATCACCAACGGAAATTGTTACCGATGGCTGGATAGAAAGAAACAACATAGAGGTTGAGGATAACGCGATATCAGATGTAAAGTTTTATATGGACAAAAAGAGCAAAGCTTGCCAGCTTGAAATAAAACTAATTGATGCAGAAACAAAAAATGTTATCTTGGAACGGGGAAAGGTTTCTCTTTATGTAGAATTGGATAATGAAGCATACATCGTGTACCATGAAAAAGAGTTTACAACCGCATCTTTTGCAGGCGGCTGTTTGCCTTCAGTTTTTTCAGGAAGCTTGTGGTCGGAAGGAACCTATAACATTGTAATAAGCGATGTTCCGGAATACAAGGATTACAATCTTTTAGTTGAACAGAGTGCATTTATAACAGATGAAAGCGATCTCTGGAACGGTGAATTTGATAGCCCCGGCACGACTTTAACCGTTACAATTCCTATGAAGATTATATATTTCTATGAAGAAAATTCAAAGGATGATTTTGAAGACAACACTGAAATGGAGGACTTGATTGCTACCGATTTTGATACATTGGAGCTTGATAGCTCAAGTGATATTGTTGATAGAGAATCAATCACAAACCTGGCTTCAAGCTCTGAAAGCGGCAATAAAGGACCGGAGAATCTCTTTGACGGAGACAAAAAGCAAAGCAGCAGCTGGGATACAGGAGTTTCGCCGAACACCCAGCCTCAATGGATTGGATGTGAGTTTGAAAGAAACATTGCAATAACAGGTATTGAGGTTTATTTGTCGCACAATGAAAATAATCCCGGTGCAAATCCAAACCATAAACCTAAAGATTTTTATATCCGTGTTTCAAGTGACGGAGTAAACTGGGAAGAAATTTACACAGGAACCTTTCCTGTTGACAAATACAGCTATTTAATTAACATAAACCCGCCGAAGACATGCAGATATTTTGAGTTGTGGATAACATCGGAATATGAATCTAATCAACAAGGTATACGAATTTATGAAATAGAAATATTTACAGAGTCGCACAGGTTTGATTCTGGAAAACGCTTAAGCAAGCCGATTTCCCTGGCACAGCATGATTCAAGCAAAAACCTCAGCATCGAATGGGATGTGTTTTTACCTGAAAGAACAACTTTTGAGGTATGGACTATTGTAACAAATGGAACGAATCCAATACCGGAAGAAGGCTTTATAAAAGTTGAAAATGGTGATCTTGTGCCTGATATCGGTTATCTTGAAAATTTAGAAAACAAGTATCTGTGGATCCTTCAGAAATTTACAACAGAAGATGTGTCGGTTTCTCCTGTGCTAAACTGGCTCCGTTTAAAAGAAAAAGAACCGGGGGAATAATGATGGCAAAGCGGTTTTCAAGTAAAAGCGAAAAAGGCTTTTCATTAATGGAATTGATAATAACCCTGACCCTGTTAAGTATAGTGTTAGCAGGTATATATACCCTGTATTTTTATGTTCAAACAGGCTTTAACATGACCGACGCACGTTCTGAAATAAACCATCAGATAAATTTTACTTTCATGCAGATGACAAACGATATTCGTTCAGCTTCAAAACCAAACAACGAGACCATGGCTGTAAAGGTTGTGTCTCAATATGAAATGCTTGTATACACACAAAACAAAGAGAGTAAATACATAGTGATATCATATAAAATTAACACGGAAAAGAAAATTCTTCAGCGAGGATGGGTTGAATGTGCAGCGAAAATACCTCCTGAAGAAAAGAACCCTTCTTATGGGAAAATAGAAAACTGGGAAACGGTTATGGAGGGTGTGCTGGAAAGTGCTTCAATGCCAGATGGCGATTATACTTCCGGTTTTTTAGACATAACAGATGCTGACACAAATGAACGAAGAGAAATTAGAATAACTCTAATCGGTAACGATTCAAACAGACCATTAAATCGGCCGATAGTATCTGTAAAAACATTGACCTCACGGTCAAAAGGCTCTCCGTAGCGAAAGGGGTGAGCTCAATTATATGAAGTTAACCGACAATAAGGGTATATCAATTCCGATAGTGCTTGTTTTATTAGCTATAATGCTGCTACTAGCCATTACCATTGTGTCAGTAATTGAATTTGATTCAAACACTGTTAATAATTTGAGCAGCTCTGAAAAAGCATTACATATTGCAGAAGCAGGCTACAACAAATATTTGTGGCTCCTTAATGATGATGCATATTTTTATAAATATGGTGAAAGTGCAACTGATGGTTTTATTATTGAAACCCAATATGATGGAACGGAAAATCCGGAATGGAATGGATTCACTAAAGCTTACGAAAAAACAGAGTATAAAAGCGGAGAGGATGTTTTAGGGTATTTTAAAATAGAGGTAACTCCTCCAACGCTTGATAAGCCGGTTGTTGTAGTGAAGTCTACGGGTTGGACGGCAGATAACAAAAGCAAAAGAACAATCCAGGTTGAAATACATAAGCGTGTTTTTACAAATTATATTGTTTTTAACAATGGTCATAAAGATGATATTCCCTGGTCAGAAAACTCAAAAATGTACGGTCCATATTTTACAAATGGTGATTTATACACTCTTGGAGCAACGGAATTTTTTGATTCTGTGGGATATGCAGGCAAACTCAGGTATGAAGGTGCAACGCCGATTTTCCACAAGGAGGGGCAACCGGTTAAAATGCAAAAGCTTCAAATGCCTTCAGTTAATGATGATTTAAAAAAATGGGCAGACGAAGATTATACCTTCGAAGGAAGAACATATATTTTGCTAAAAAACAATAAGCTGAAAATTAAAGAAAGTGACAGTGTTGTTAAGGACAATATTCCCCTGCCGGAAAGTGGGGTGGTGTACGTAAAAGGCGATTTATACATAACCGGAGTCTTAGACGGTCGCCTTACAATTATCGCCGGTAGAAATATTTATATCTGTGCATATGACCCAACTATTGAATGGAAAAGCGCTGCTAAATACGAGGGAATAACATATGCTGACCAGAACATACCAACATATGATAACAAGGATGGGAAAACTTATGTATCCGATGATATGCTTGGGCTGGTAACAGACTTTGATATTATAATACACAACAAAACAAAACAAAATAGTTGGCCGATTGCAGAGAGTAATGGAAACGTATGTACAGCAATTCCTGATTTGAAAATACAAGCCGCTCTTTACTGCAATACAATTAGAACTCAGGACATTGATTTTTTAGCAGACAGAGGATTAGATTTGGGTCAAATTAAGTATATTGGTTCAAGAACGGTTAGGAAAAGCAGCGGCACCGGACTGGTCGTAACAGACAGGTGGGGCAATATAATCGCTAATTATGGTTACAGCTCCAGCAACCAATATGACTACCGTATGGCATATGACGCCCCTCCGCATTTTACCGAACCAATAAACTCTGGCTGGGAGGTAAAACAGTGGAGAGAGATTCGATAAAACCATTTCTCAATTCGCACTGAGGACGGTAGTGTTAGATACCCAACGAATTTAAGGTATGAAAATATATCACTAACACTTTGAGCATCATTTTAAACCAACAGGTGTTATGAGCAATTGTTGTGGTATAATATCCTCGATAACGAGGATATTATATGCCTACAGCGCAATTGATGCGCATGCGAAATTTTCTGCCGGAGGCAGAGAAAGATAACCTGCGGTTGGCTAATCAGGTAACGTTTTGCAAACAAAACGTGAGCATATGCGCAATTATACCATGTGTTTCTTCGATAACATGGTATAATAAAAATGAAAATGCAAAAAGGAGGAATACGTTTGGGACAGTATAACCAGTCTGTTGAGTTGTGGCAGTCATACAATATTGCATCCGCTGCTGATTTAGATAAATACCTTGACAACTTTCGTATTCTGTTTGCATTTCATTCCGGAAAAATAGAAAACGAAGATATCACTTATAACGACACAAGAGAAATTTTTGAAAATGGAAGAGTTTTAAATTATACTGGAAATCCACGTGCATTATTTGAGCAGCAAAACCAAAAGCTGTGCTATGATATTTTAAAAGAAAAAATTATTAAAAAGGAACCCATTAGCATAGAGCTTATCAAGGAAATCCATAAGATCCTCACCGGCGGGACATATGATGAGCGCAAATATATTGCAAATGAAGAAAGACCAGGTGAATTTAAAAAGCATGATTATATTACTGGTATCCATGAAGTTGGTTCTGCGGTAGAAAATGTGGAAGAGGATATGACAGCGCTGATTGAAGAAGTAAATGTGTATGGCGGAACGGATATTTTAAAGGCAGCGACTTATCTTCATGCGATGTTTGAATATATCCATCCTTTTGCGGACGGTAATGGACGTGTAGGAAGGACGCTATTGAATTACTATTTGATGACACATAATCATCCTCCCCTTATTGTCTATGATGAAGATAAACACCTGTACTGCGAGTGTTTGCAAAAATATGATGAAACTGAGGAGCTAAATCCCTTGTATGAGTTTTTTAAGCATGAAACTGAAAAGACATGGAGGAAGTCGTTAGCTCTAATTAATGGTGTTAAGCAGAAACGAAAAGGCTTATCAGATTTTACTAAAAATATATAGCACTTAAGATTGAAAAGAAATTTATATAATCTTCATAGACAAGGACGGTTGTTTTGGCTTTTAAAACAACCGTCCTTGCAATTAAATTTGAAAGTGTATATTTCTATATCAAAAGGATTGCATAGTTAGAGTTCTATTGCCGGTTCAATGAGAATGCTCTCTATCCTCACGAATATCGCCGTTTCTTTCCAACAACCAAAGCTACTGCGAAGAAAGCTAAACTAAAGCAAGCCAGAATCAACATGTCGGAATAAACAGGCTTAAGGTGTGGAAAATCAAATTGTGTAAGCCCTGCGATAGCATTATTGGCTTTTACAAACCAATAAGTTGGTGCAAAGCTGGCGATTTTTAATACCGAATCGCTTAAAAGCTCTTGGGGAACAAAGGCGCCGCTTATAAAGCTGAGACCAAGAGAAACAACATTGCTTACCGCTGGCATAGCGTTCGGGTTTTTGACCAGGTTACCAATTAAGTAGCTGATGCTTGAGCAGCAAAAGGCAAATATAAATGAGTTTAAGATGAAGTAGAAAGTATTCCGGTTATTCATGTTTTTAAAGTTTACCGCAAATAAAAGAAGAATCATGATTAGCCAGGATGCAAATGTGAACACCAGGTTCCCCAGAACAAATTGTAAATTCATACTGGTTGTGCTTACCGGAGAGCAGCCATTTCTCATCTTTAAATCTCGGTTATTGAATACCATAATCAAAGCACCCATACCCAGAATAATAACCGACATAAGGGAATATGAGAAGTAGTTGAAAAAATAGTTTGTGTAGCTGTTATTCTCTTCTTTTTCGCCATTTGTCTTCACTTCAACCTGGGAGCTTTCTGCCAGGTCTTCTTTCAGGTAGCTAACCAGCTCATCCTGAGTAATACCGTTTATGTTTTGGACATAAAGTCTTGCCGCATTAAAGTATTTGTCTATAGATAAGTCGATATAAATATTGCTGAAAGAATCCGGCACAATGGTTTTTTCTATTTTAATATCATCACCGTTCATAAAGCTCTCGGTGAATCCTTCAGGAATCCGCAGGATATAGGATACGGTCCGGAAAAACAGTGCATCCTGCAGAGCATCGTTTTTGTCGGGAAGATTTACAAAATTAGCAGTTTTCTCGAGTTCTTCCTTAAGGCCTTTTATTAAAGGGGTATCTTCTTTATTAATAAAGGCTATACTTGATTTACTTTGTGTAAAGGATGTCATCTTTTGCTGCTCGCTAGCCATGTTAGCGGACATGAGCAGTGAGACCAAAAGGAACACAAACACATATATTGATAAAACAGGCATATCTTTTTTAATTATATTCATACATAGCTTAAAGACTTGCATATTTCCGCCTCCTTATAATGAAATAGGTTACCGAACAGAACAATAGAATAAAGGCCAGTAAAATTGTCATATTTAACATATACCTTGACAATGTGTCATAGTAATAAAGACAGTAGAAAGCATCAGTTAGCAGGTTTAGAGGATTTATCCATGATAATAAAGGTGCTTTCTGACTGATGATATATTTAATACTTAGTTGCATCATACCTGCAAGAAATGAACATACCATAGTAGACAAAATAAGTATGCCTGTTTTGGCTCCTTCGGATTTTTTAAAAAGGGCGCTGATAAAGGCACCGAAGGACAGTCCGGCAATGGAACCGATAAAAGTAGTCAGAAAAATTAAACCAATTCTATTTCCAAAACCAACATTTAGTATAAATTTCAAATATGCAAAAAGAATAAGCATTTCACTATATTGTACTAAAAGGGATGCAGCAGAGCTTGAAAGGAATGCCTTTAGCTTGTGAATCGGAGCTACATTCACTCTTGCAGCAGCAGGCGAAATATTTGCCTGAATATCGTTAATTTCACGCATTCCCATAAAACCGCCATAAAAACAAGTCATAGCGATAAGGGTATAGAAATAATTCACAATATAATTAGGTTCTCCACCCGGAAAATCTGTCTCATGAATAAAGGTTTGTCTTATAGCCGCAGTATCGACAAGTTGTTTATGCTTTGATGGATCCTCGTTAACAATTCTCTCAAATGTAGAATAGTTTTGCATATAGCTATCAATAAAGCTTTTTATGATGCTTTGGTTTATCCCGGATTTGTTTATTACCAAACGGATCGGCTCATCTGCTACAATGTATCCGGAAATTTTGTTGTCTAGAAGAAGCCTGTTAGCTTCTTCCTCGGAAGCAACGGTAAAATTAAAAAGCCTGTCTTTTCCGGTTGATACATCCTCAAGAATCCGTTTGAAGGTATTGTTTTTTTGCCAGGCGGCATTGTCAACAACAATGATAGTAACAGGTTTAAATTTCTCACCGGTAGTCAGATTGGAAAAAGCCAGTTGAAAGAATGTTGCAAGAAGTAATGGAAATAACATTGTCCAAAAAATCGTTACTTTATCTCGCAGAAGGCATTTAAGCCTATAAGAAAATATATGCACAAACATCCAATCTCCTCCTTAATCTCTTAATTCTTTTCCGGTGATTTCAAGAAACACATCATTGAGTGTAGGAAGCTCGGAAAAGATTTTCCCAAATTGAATTTTTTCATGCTTAATAAAGTCAAGCACAGTTTCAAGATTGTTTCTGCCCTTATCGGACTTTATTACAAGCCGGTTTTCCTTATATTCCACCGATACAATGCCGGGAAGCTTTTTTATACCTGCAATTTGCTGCTCGGAAATTCCAAAAGATTCAATTGTTATTTTTTCTCCAAGTGTGATCATGGCTTTCAGCTCATCTTTGGTTCCGGTAGCGATGGTTCTGCCCTTATCTAAGATCATGATCCGTGTACAAATCTGCTCAACCTCCTCCATATAGTGGGAGGTGTAAATCACGGTTACACCTTGCTCGTTCAGCTTTTGGATTCCTTCCAGAATTTTATTACGGCTTTGCGGATCTACCGCTACAGTAGGTTCATCAAGTATTAGAAGCTTAGGCTTATGAGCGATACCACAAGCTATGTTTAATCTTCTTAGTAAACCGCCACTGAGTTTTTTCGGATAAAATTTTCTAAAGTCATCCAACCCAACAAACTCAATTGCTTCTTCCACCAGCTTTTTGCGCAAAGCCTTATCAGTTATATAAAGCCCGCAAAAGTAATCAATGTTGCCATAAACAGTCAGCTCGTCATAAACTGCTACATTTTGCATAACAATACCTATGTCGCGCTTGATTTTATAAGCATCAGGGGACATGGGCATACCAAAAATCTCAATTTCGCCTTTATCATATTCAAGAAGAGACAAAATGCAATTAATTGCTGTGGTTTTACCGGAACCGTTTGGTCCTAAAAGACCAAAGATTTCACCCTCTTTAATAGAAAAAGATAGATGATCCAGGGCTAACAAATCCCCATATCGCTTTACAAGATCCTTCACTTTTATTATCATTTTAAAAACCTCCATTACGTTTGTAAGTTTATAATACTGTAATTTTAATTCATTTATAAGTGAGTGGAATCACAACTTTAAGATGACAAATGTCATGTTTGATGTGTTATATGTGTGTTATTTGTTGTGCGGGATCTGGTAAAGTGATAAAATGGATATCACACAGAGAGCTGTTTCACGACTTTCTGGAAAGCAATCATTAAACATGCATAAACAATTAGATGATATGGATGGGAAAAACAATGCACTACACGGCCAGTGCCAAGGACAAAATAATAATATTTATCTGCTGTCTGATTGTCTACCTTACTCGGCTGAATGTCAGTATTAATGTGGTCATTGTGCTTATCCCTGTAATTTTTAGTGCTTTTCTTAGTTATTTCGAGGACGAAAAAATACAAATTGCTTTAACAACCGGTTTTTCCATACTGACCTGTTTTGTACCGGAGTTAGCCCTTTTTCTACCATTAATCACATATGATATGATATATAGTAAATATCAGTTTTTTAACCTTTTTGGCATTGTTCCGCTTGTTCTTTTCTTCCAAACAGTTGATTGGAGAACATCTCTGCTTGTTTCATCTACTCTTGCTTTTTCTATTGCATTAAGGTTTCGGTCAAGGGAACAGCTTGAGCTTAGCTCTAAATACAACAACCTGATTGATAAGACAGGAACGATGTCCATTCAATTAAAAAAGCAAAATAACGATCTTATTGAAAAACAGGATTTTGAGCTGACCAACGCCACATTAAATGAACGGAACCGTATTGCCAGAGAGATTCATGACAATGTAGGGCATTTATTGTCCAGTGCAATCCTGCAATCCGGTGCGATTCTTACTATAAACCGGGATAAGGAAATGGAAGCTCCCTTATTAACCTTGAAAGACACACTAAACAATGCTATGGACAGCATCAGAAGCAGCGTCCACCAGTTATATGACGAATCGGTGGATTTGGAAGCAAAGATCATGGAAATAACAGAGCGGTTCAATTTCTGTGAGCTTACCTGTGATTATCAGATAAACGGCAATCCTGATAAAAATATTAAGTATTTGTTTATCTCTGTAGTTAAAGAAGCTCTATCCAATATTATGAGACATTCTGATGCCACAAAAGCCATGATCATTCTTAGGGAACATCCGGCGCTATATCAGCTTATCATACGAGATAATGGAAGAACCAAAAATAGCATAAACGAAGAGGGAATAGGGCTAAAAAACATGGTAGAAAGAGTAGAGGCTTTAAAAGGAAACATTAATATCCTAAACCGCGGCGGCTTTGAAATTTTTATTTCCATACCGAAGGAGGTTGTTAAATGAGATTATTAGTGATAGACGATGACAGGCTTGTATCCGCTTCTCTAAAAACCATACTTGAAGCTGATCCAAAAATTAAAGTTATAGGAACAGGAAATAGCGGACAGCAAGCGGTTGAGCTTTATACTAAGCTAAAGCCGGATGTTCTGTTAATTGATATAAGAATGGATGGAATGACAGGAATTGAGGCTGCAGAAAAAATTATTACTCAAGACAAAAGTGCAAAAGTTCTTTTCCTAACCACATTTTCTGATGAGGAATATATTGCTAAAGCCTTTAAAATTGGTGCAAAGGGTTACATATTAAAGCAGAATTTTGAAAGCATCGCACCGTCAGTAAAAGCCGTATACATGGGACAGAGGGTTTTTGGGGACGAGATTGTCACTAAGCTTCCTGCGTTATCAGTTAATAATGGAAAGCCGGATTTTACAGATTATGATCTAAACGAGAAAGAAATAGAGATAATCACGAAGGTGGCAGATGGTTTATCAAACAAGGAGATCGCAGAGGTACTGTTTCTGAGTGAAGGTACCGTAAGAAACTATATTAGCGTAATTTTAGAGAAATTGAATTTACGAGATAGGACACAGCTTGCTATTTTCTATTACAAATGCGACATCACAGGTAAGTAGGAGTAAGTAAATGGGTAAGTCAATGGGTAGATAAATGAGTTGGTAAATGAGTAAGTCAATAAGTGTAAGTCAATGAGTAAGCAAAAGAGCAAGCAAATGAGTAGGCAGGAGTAGATACGGGAGTAAGCAAGTTAGCAAGCAAAAGTAGATACAGGAGTAAGTAAATGAGTAAGTACATTAAGAAAAGTCTGTTAATTACACCTGTTCTAAAATGGGCAGGTGGGAAACGCAAATTGTTACAGGATATTATAAATCATATACCGGATAAACTTTCTATTTATTATGAGCCCTTTCTTGGTGGAGGTGCTGTTTTTTTTAGTTTACAGCCATCAAATGCAGTGGTTAATGATATTAATGATGAACTAATAAATGTTTATACCGCAATTCGCGACAACGTTGAAGAACTAATTGTGGATCTAAAAAGGCACAAAAACGAAAAGGATTATTTTTATAAAATCAGAGCAAAAGACAAAGATAAGGATGAGTATAATAAGCTAAGCAGCATAAAAAAAGCTTCAAGAATAATTTATCTTAACAAAACCTGTTATAATGGTCTTTTTAGAGTAAACCAACAGGGCGAATTTAACGCTCCCTTTGGAAGATACAAAAATCCCAATATCGTCAATGAGAAAGTATTAAGAAAAGCAAGCGATTTCTTTAATAAAGGAAATATAATTTTTAAATGCGGGGACTTTGAAGAAGCAGTAAAAGGCATAAAAATGGACGATTTTGTTTATTTTGATCCACCCTATGATCCGGTTTCGGACAGTGCGAACTTTACAGGATACGACAGAGGTGGATTTGGAAAAGCAGAGCAGGAAAGGCTTAAGAACCTATGCGATAGGCTTAATAAAAAAGGTGCAAAATTTTTACTTTCCAATTCAGCCACAGAGTATATAATCGATTTATATAAGGATTACAATATAACCATAGTCCAAGCAAACAGGGCTATTAACTCAAAAAGTGATAAGAGGGGAAAGGTTAATGAAGTATTAGTAAAAAACTACTAAGATGAGGAAGGTTGATGAAGTGTTAGTAAAAAAACCAACTTTCCCGCCTAGCTTGCGAGTTATATTTCGAAGCACTGGTACCGACATGCTGGGGAGTGATATCACACCGTCAGTAGCCTGCTGTGCAGGTAAGCGCACAAAATACTGTAAGCAAAAAATTATTAAGCAGGAGAATCTTATGCTAACTTTGTTACTTATTATTATATATCTTTCTTTTATAAGTCTGGGGCTTCCAGATTCGCTTCTCGGTTCGGCATGGCCGGTTATGTACGGGCAACTGGAAGTGCCAATGTCTTATGCAGGAATTATAACAATGATTATCGCCGGTGGGACAATATTATCAAGTCTTTTATCCGGAAAGCTAACGAGAAAGCTCGGAGCCGGGCTTGTTACTGCAATCAGCGTTTTTATGACAGCAATAGCTCTTTATGGTTTTTCAACTTCAAAATCTTTTATTTTGCTTTGCATATGGTCGGTTCCCTATGGGCTTGGCGCCGGTGCTGTTGATGCTGCTCTAAACAACTTTGTTTCAATGCATTACGCTTCCCGGCATATGAGTTGGTTGCATTGCTTTTGGGGAGTAGGTGCTGCGGTCAGTCCATATATCATGAGTTATTCTTTAGCAGGCGGATACGGATGGAATAGCGGTTATCAAACTGTTGCTATTGTTCAGATTATTTTATCGGTAATAATATTTATAAGCCTTCCGCTTTGGAAGAGGAAAGAAACACTTATTAACAACGGCGAAAAACCTGTAAAAGAGCTTAAGATAAAGCAAGCTATAAAAATTAAAGGAGTTAAATTTATTCTTATAGCTTTTTTTGCATATGGCTCTCTTGAAACAACAGCAGGTTTGTGGACAAGCAGTTATCTTGTTGAATTTTGTGGAATTTATCCCGATATTGCTGCTAAATTTGCATCACTATTTTTCACAGGAATAACTTTTGGACGGTTTATTTCCGGCTTTTTTGCTGACAAAATAGGAGATAAGCGTCTTATTCGGTTTGGTATTTTAAATATTATTTTCGGAGTAATCCTGGTGGGGATACCTTTTAAAAGCAGCACACAGGCACTAATCGGGCTTGTTATTATCGGGCTTGGCTGCGCTCCCATTTATCCGTCAATAATCCACTCGACGCCGTATAATTTTGGACACGAAAATTCTCAAACCATTATTGGTATAGAAATGGCAAGTGCATATGCGGGCAGCACATTCATGTCGCCGTTTTTTGGCTTGATTGCAGATTATATAAACATAGGTTTGTATCCCATATATCTATTATTCTTTGCCATATTAATGCTTGTGATGTCTGAAAAAGTTTTTTCAAAGGTGAACAGATAAGACCACGAATCCCTCAGAACTATTACCGCTGAAAAGCTTCACGAGGAGGATTATCATAACGTTGAAATCCACTGCAAGCCTTACCTCACAAGGTTGTTCTATTCTTTATTGTGGACAAACAAGTCGGTTGACAATTTAAAAATTAGAGAATATACTGACTAGTGTAGTAAAACACTATTAGTTTTAAAACACTATTAATTCCCATGAGAAAGGAGCGAGGTGAAACGATGGACGCTGGCAGTAGTAGTAGCACAATAGCTGACCGAAGTATTTGGCTGTGGAAGACAACAACAGTTGCGTCCCCAAGTCACTAACGCTCCGGCCTGTTTGTGTTTACTCCTGTCGAGTTTGGCGGGTATTATTCGTGATACTGCCGTTAATACTTAACAAGGAGGTAGAACCAATGGCAATACAAATTCAGAAAGATATCATCACGCTTATTGACGAGAAAAAATATAAAGAAATCATTGAAACTGTTAATGGTATGCAGCCCTTCGACATTGCAGCCCTTTTTGAGGATATGCCGGAGAAATATGCTCTTTTATTGTTTCGAATTATCCCTAAGGATCTTGCAGCAGACACTTTCATTGAGATGGATACGGATCAGCAGGAATTACTTATTAGCAGTTTTTCCGACTCTGAACTTCAGGATGTTGTAAACGAGATATATATTGACGATATTGTAGACATTTTAGAAGAAATGCCTGCCAACGTCGTTAAACGAATCCTGAAAAACTCAAACACTCATACCAGAACGACAATAAATGAAATACTTAAATATCCTCAAAATTCCGCCGGCAGCATTATGACCACGGAGTTTATTGGTCTGCGTTCCGGCATGACAATTACAGATGCCATAAACCAAATAAGAAAAAAAGGGATGGAAAGTGAAACAATTGATACATGTTATGTTACAGATAGTGTAAACCATCTTATTGGGATAGTCACCATTAAAACCATTATCCTATCCGGAGAAGACGTAAAAATTTCGGATGTTATGGATCAAAACGTTATCTCCGTAAGTACAAATGATGACAGAGAAGAGGTTGCCTATTTATTTCTAAAATATGACTTAACAGTTTTGCCTGTAGTAGATAAAGAATCAAGGCTTGTTGGTATTATCACAGTTGACGATGCAATAGATGTATTGCAGGAGGAAACGACAGAAGACATAGTGAAGATGGCAGCTATTACACCTACACATAAGCCGTATTTAAAAAATTCTGTTTTTGAGATATGGAAAAGTCGTATACCTTGGTTGCTTTTCCTCATGATTTCCGCAACCTTCACTGGTATGATTATAACTCGCTTTGAAAATGCATTAAAAGCCTATGTTGCTCTTACAGCATACATACCCATGCTTATGGATACCGGTGGAAATGCAGGAAGCCAAGCATCTGTTACAATCATCAGAGGTCTGTCTTTAGATGAGTTGGAATTTTCTGATATATTCCGTATCATATGGAAAGAATTCGGAGTGGCTCTTTTGTGCGGTATTTCTTTAGCAGCAGTAAATTTTCTCAAACTTCTTCTGTTTGATGATGTTGGTGTTAGTGTAGCGTTAATTGTTAGTTTTACTCTTGCACTAACAGTGCTTATAGCAAAATTTGCTGGCTCCACTCTTCCTATTGCTGCAAAAAAAGCAGGTTTTGATCCGGCAGTTATGGCAAGCCCGTTTATAACAACAATTGTAGATGCTCTTTCACTACTGATTTACTTTAAGACTGCAAGCATAATATTGGGGATTTGAAAGAAGAAATTTAATTTCACTACAAAAGTGACAAAACGACTTTTTCTTGTAGAATTTTCTGTGAGAATTTAGAGCAAGTATTGTTTTTACTAAAGGAAATCATACGATTCAATGAGCGCTTGTGTGAATTGTGCGCCAAACCGCGTTTTTGCTTGCAAAATACGCCATGGGCGCTGAAAGTGCCTTCCTTGAGCGTTTTGTGTGCAACGCGCCGCGTGCATTTTATCAAACACCAAAAAACACGCTGAAGGTTAAAAACTTCAGCGTGTTTTTGTCATATACTCATGTTAAATCAACCGGCTTGACAACAGTTTTGTCAGAGACTACATTTTGTGCCCAGAACCCGGTTCTTACAATAAGTATGCCGGCTATACCCTTTACGACATAGGTTAAATAACTCAATGGATAAATCGCATAAATATCAAGATTGGTGAAGTTTGTTATAATATATGTGTATGGAATAATAATTACCCAGGAATAAACGCTATCAAAAAGGAGAGTTATAAGAGTTTTACCTCCCGAGCGGATTGTAAAATAACAACAGTTTGCAATTGCGCTGAACACCATATAAACCGCACTTGTTATCATAAAGTGTGTTGCGAGCTTACGAACATCATCGGTTGTGTTGTAAATTAAAGGTATGAAAGGTGAGACAGCCGCAAGTATTCCGCCAACAACGAGACAAGCACAGATGTTTAAAAACAGCAGCTTCCAAACATCAGCTTTTGCCCGGGCAATATCCCCGGCACCAAGAGTCTGCCCAATCATAACAGATACGGCAGCACCCATTGAAATCAGCACAACGTTAAATAAATTTGTGACTGTGCTGGATATATTTATTCCTGCCACAACGTTTAGGCCGCAAGTCGAAAAAATCTGAGCCATTACTGTCATGCTCGTAGACCAAAAAAGCTCGTTAAGGAGAAGAGGCATCCCTTTTTTAAATATCATCTTAGCAAGCTTGACAGGGATTTTGAACGAGCGATACAAGCCTTTAATAAACATGAATCGATAAGAGTGCCTGTGAGTATAAACAACAATTATCGCAAGCTCTGCATAACGGGATATCACTGTAGCAATAGCTGCACCAACTACTCCTAAAGCGGGGAATCCAAGTTTTCCAAATATCAATATGTAATTAAAGACAAGATTTATAAGTACAGCTGATAAGCTTGCTTTCATAGGCAGCATAGTCTCGCCTGATTCGCGAAGAGTGCTGCTGTATGCCTGGTATAAGGAAAAAGGCAATAGACCAAAGATCATAATCTTTAAATAATCAAGACCATAATTGAGCATTTTTGCAGCTTCAGTTGCATCACCCTCTCCTGATAAATACAAGGAGATCAAATTGTCACCAAAGGATAGAAAAATTATAACTGCTGATGCAAGTACAACAAGTACTGTCCATAGCTTAAAACGTAGTGTATAACGCATACCTTCATTATCACCTGCACCAAAATATTGTGCGCCAAATATACTTGGACCAGATAAGCCTCCAAAAATCGTTAGGTTGAAAACAAATAGCAGCTGGTTCGCTATTGCAACGCCCGACATTTCAGCAGTACCTATCTGACCTACCATAATGTTATCAAGCAAATTAACAAAGTTTGATACAGCATTCTGTACAATAATCGGTACAACAAGAGATAGAACGGTATTGTAAAATGCACGATCACCTATAAATGTACGTTTAAACCTCCCCTGAGTGTTTTTTGGCGGGGATATATTATTCATATGCGTTCCTCCGATGCCGCTTTGTTACTGCAATGAGATCATATAAATTGAAAAAAGTTAATTATGTTGATGATACTCAATAATTGTTTCTTTTAAAATTTATATTGCCCATGTGCCTGATTTGGTTAGAACCAAACAAATAGCACATGTATAATTTCATGCCCGT
This sequence comes from Clostridiales bacterium, assembly GCA_036768735.1. Classification (GTDB taxonomy): domain Bacteria; phylum Bacillota; class Clostridia; order DSM-8532; family DSM-8532; genus JAAYGP01. Next base: position 26,251 of record DAIPML010000008.1, read on the forward strand.
AATTGTTAATAATGATTATAACTTTTAGTCAGTAATCCATTGTAAATCGAGCGTGGGCTGATGTAATGCAATAAACAGCATTGTTAAAAGCTAAATTACACAAAAGATAAAGAATACTGAACTAACAACATAATCATTTTGTTAATTTCTAATTCAACATTTATAGTACCAATAATTATTTTGATAATCTAAAAAATTGTAGCATATAGGGTTAGAGAAGTCCATAGCAAAGATTGCTGCAAAATACCACGTTATGCCACCCGAACCAAAAAGAAAGAAAATACACCTGTAAACATTAAATAAAAGGTGATATAATAAGTAAAATTGAATTGATTCATATGCCATTTAATTATCACAGCTAAAGAAAGATTACCTGCGGTGCGACGTTTTTTGCTTTGCAAAATCGGGTTTACGCAATTGCTTCCGTTATCATAAACAAAATGTAATTGAATACGTAGTATAAGTAAAATATATATTGAATAAGAAATTAATAGATTAACCCAACTTTCCCACAGTATTTTGGGCGCTTGCTTGTACAGCAAGCTACCGGCGGCGGTGTGATTTCACGCCTTAGCATGTCGGTACCAGCGCCATAAAAACTCGCAAGCGGAGGTGGGAAAGTTGAGTAATTTAAGTAAAATAGAACGTGAAAAGAAATTAGGTAATTTGAAAATTTAGCAAGAGTCTTTTTTGATTAAAGATTCTTTGCTATACAGGAGTAAGGTGAATATGAAAAGAAGATTTTTTAGTGCTATTGTTCTAATTTTGTTCATTTTATTGGCATCAAATTTTAATGTGTATGCAAATGAAATTGCCAACCTCGGGTTTGTAGAAACAGACATAATTTTACAGCCTGACGGGAAAGCCATTGTTTCTTACACTGTCCGCTATGATTTGGTGCCGGGTAAAACAATGCTGGCTTTTACCATGGATGGGTTTGATCGACTTGATCCTGTTTTTGATACGGATTATGCATGGGTCATAACGGACGACAACACATCGCACAAAATTGATATCAACAAGCTTGGCGGAGGTAAATATGACATTATAAACTCCGGGAATAAAAGACTCGGAGGAAAACACCTTACATATAAGCTACGCTTTGCGGCAGACATGTCCGGTGCCAGGTATCTTGATAAAACCACCTCAGCAGACGGGAAAAACTTAATGGTGTTTAATTGGGCACCTGTTCAGTGGGATGAGCCTTTGGAGCATTATACGGTTTCCATCACTTACCCATTGGAGTATCTGAAAGAAACGGGGACAAGAGAAGAAATAGAGCAATTTTTGCTTGACCATGATTTTTCCACCGAAGCCTGGATGAATGAAAGATATTTAGTTGATTACAGGGTAGAAACATTAAATTCAATTCCCAGAGTTAAGGTGTTGCTCCATAAGAACGATACTGAAGCTCGCTACAAGTTTGAAATTCAACAATATATATCCGATAAAATTTTTAGTGATATAAAAGATTCAAAAATACCTGATTCAAATATAAAAGACAAGCAAAATGAAACAAATTATGTACGTCCAAGCGAAGACAACAGCTCTCACAAATGGAATGATAATAACCAATGGAATGAAAATGTGAGGAAGCCAAAGGAGCCATACGGTAGAATAGGCTTAATAATATTATTAAGCTTGCTACTTGTGGTAACTCTGTTTTTTGCAGGCAGGAAGCATGGTTCAATGGTTAAAGCACAGGTAACCTTTGATCAGGTTCAATGGGCAAGGGATGATTGGGAGCCTCCCAAGCTTGAAATTGCCTCTTTCAGAAAAGATGGCTCTATTGCATCAAATCTTGATGAAATAGAAGCAGCTCTGTTTCTTGGAATACCATATAGAACCATACTATCTTCAATGTTATCAAGGTTCGTAATGCAAGGCTATATGAAAGAGGTTTCCCTTGATCCACTTCGTGTTGAGCGTATTGATCATATAAACCTTACAGACTTAACCGAATATGAAAAACAAATGTATTATGCTGCGGATGATGGCGAGTTTGATGAGAAAGAGCTGGAGGCGATTTTACAAAAGCTTGTTGATGGTGTTAAGAAAAAGACTTGGGATTGCGATATCGATGCCACCCGAAGCTTTTACGAAAGAAGGTTCAATGAGAGAATAAACGAACAGAATATAAATGAACAGGACATTGACAAGCAAAGCATTGACGAACAAAACCAACTTTTTTATGATGAACACGAATACAATAACTACACCGCACGCTGGGCTCACTGGTATTACTATAATCACGGGCTGAACTATAACATGCATAGAAATACCTACAACAGATATGAAAAAACCATACCTGTAAAAACTGACAATGTTACTTTTAAGTCAATATTGGATTCCGACACAGGTCGATTTGCCTGTCATTCCGCCTGTCATGACGCATGCCACTCAGCTTGCCATGATGCCTGCCATTCGGCTTGCCATTCCGCATGTCACTCAGCCTGCCATTCAGCTTGTCACTCTGCGTGCGTTAGTGGAGGTGCAAGGTGAAAAAGAACAAATTATTGTGGGTTGATGAGTTTTTGAATCGAATAAAGCCCTATGTTTTTATGAGGCTCTCTGATAATGTGTTGATTCGTATGCCTAATGAGGCATTTAAGCTTAATCCGACAGCTGCAAGAGTTGTTGATCACATACTAAAGGGAGGCTCGGTTCAGGATGTTATCAACGCGAGAGCGGATCACCCGGAAACAGAGGAGCAGTTGGAACTGTTTTTTAATGATTTTTCGTTGATGTGGAATAACGAAATGTTGTGCGAAAACTACAAGACTCCTGCTATACATAAAACAGAATTCTGTCTTGGATATATAAAGCTGCCGGTGTTATCCGAGATTGCGTTAACATATAATTGCAATATAAAATGCAGATTTTGCTATGCCGGATGCACAAGTACTAAAGACTCAGCTCAACTTGATGTGGATGGTTTTAAAAAGATTCTTGATATTATTCGCTACGAGGCAGAGGTTCCAAGTGTTTCATTTACAGGAGGGGAACCGACTTCATTCGAAGGCTTGCCTGAGCTTGTAAGCTACGCTTCAAAGCAAAATAAAATGAGGGTAAACCTTATAACTAACGGTACTCTTATCACCCCGGAAAAAGCCAAAAAGCTTGCGAAAGCAGGTCTTTCATCAGCACAGGTAAGCATTGAGTCAGCTTTTGCTTCTGAGCATGATGCCATTACAGGAGTTCCGGGCTCTCATATAGCCTCAGTAGGTGGGTTTAAGGCATTGAAAGCGGCTGGAATTAACGTTCACCCACACATTACAATATGCGGAATGAACAGAGATAATTTAAAGCATTATCCTGATTTTTGTAAAAGCATTGGTGCGGAGCGTTTTTCATCCAATCTTGTTATCCCTGCTGGTAGGGGAGGAAACGATGAGCTTACCGTGACATACTCGGAAATTGGAGAAATTGTAAAAGAAATTCAAGCTGTGGCAGCGGCTGCCGGGATCAAGTATATGTGGTATTCGCCAACTCCTATATGCTTATTCAATCCTTTGGCATCCGGGTTTGGAAACAGGGGCTGCAGCGCATGTGAAGGGCTTCTTTCTGTTGACCCTAAAGGCAATCTGCTTCCATGTTCAAGTTGGTCCGAGCCAATGGGTAATCTCTTGGAAGAAGGATTTAGTTCAATATGGTTTAATAAACGGTGTGATTTTATACGGAGAAAAGAATCTGCTCCCGATAGGTGCAAGAAATGCAGGTATTTTAACGCATGTCAGGGGGCATGCCCGCTATATTTTAACGCACATGGCTGCGATGAACTTATACACGAGTGGGAAACCATGGAGTTCGATTTGGAAAGGAGTATTGTATGAAAAAAACGTTTCGCATCCCCGGGTTTTTACCGCCGGAAAAGCAGGATATTATTCATTTTCATGTGCTAAAAAAGCTCTCTTATTCAAAAAGAATGACATTATATTTTTCTCTCATTGTTGTAGGCTTTGCTATTCAGATTATTATGCTTAGGGTTTGGCCTGGTGCGGTATTTTTAATTTTTGCGTCTATTCTTAACTTAGTACGAGGCTACAAAAGCATTATTGATCTCAAAGCCTTTAATGCAGACAGCGACTGGACACGAGTTGATATGAACAAGATTAATGAAGTGGGAGCGTTTAATGATAAACTGTCAAAATGGGATATAGATATGCTGGATATAAGCAATGCCATGGGATTTTTAATGTTTGTTTTGTCTGCAGCAGGACTAATGTTTGTATCCGCAATATTACGACAATTTTCCATTAGCGGTGAAGCAATTTCTATTTTTGTATCGAATGCAATTATACTAATTTTTCCGCTTTGGTTTAATGGGCTACGGCGTGTACGTAAGCAGGATGTTTTAGGTATTAAAACAAATCTTGTTATGAACATGGAATCGTTTTTCAAAACTATTAGGATAGAAGGAGAAGACTTTAATCCTGCTATAATGCTTGTAAAAGACAAAAACGGAAAAAGTGTACCTACAGATTGCAGGTTTACAATCTCTTTTAAGGATATGCCGGCTGATTTTTATGGTATTCAAGCTCAGATCAATATAAATTCTGTTGAAGGAACAAAATATCCCTACTTTTACTGTGTCATTGCAGCCAAAACTGCGTTTGGGCTTGGTCGATACGCTAATATTATCCATCCTCCCAAAAATGTTGTTATAAACTACGAAGAAGACAATGACGCAGAAGTGATTGTTATACGTCAGCACACAACAAAAACATCAGGCTACCACACCAAAATCAACGATTGTAAAATCATACTGGATACAGCCCTAAAAATTTTCAGAGAGATCCTAAGGTGAATTTTTAGAAGAGTTCAGAAGGAATTTATTGATCTAAAAAGCGGTACTACCACAAATGCCATACTCTGTCAATACCTTTTGCGTAAACAGCCCTTTTTTATGTAAAATCGGTCAAAAAATCTTTTTAGACATAAAAACAGACAGTTTATGCAATTGGTGTTTACAAGTTTAACCCAATTCCAGTATAATGAAAACAGAAAGATATTTTCACTCAAATCATTACATCAAATTATATTTCACATTCACAGGAAAATGCAAATCATGTTGAATAAAGATCTGATAAGGTGGTGCCACGAAGGTTGCTACTGTACCCAATCTTTTTCATAAATGCAATAACTCTAAGAGGGCTGCCATGGCGTTAGTATATCCCTCATAGAGGGAATGCATAATTTTTATTATATTTGGAGGCTTTTTATCATGAGAAGAATTATATTAAGTATAGTTTATTTGTTATGCTTTTTACAAGCATTGGAACTACAAATGCTTTTGCTCTTTCAAATAATCTAGTTAATGAAACACAAAACAATTTGGAATACCGGCAACATACTGTAAGCGAAGCTGTTTATCAGGATGATAACAGTATTAAAGCATTCGATTATGCGTTATACTCGGGAAGCTCAACATCAGGTTTGAATATTAATAGCAGTAAAACTGATATAACAGGTGATGTACATACGAATCAAAACTTTATATACCGAGGCTCCACACTCAAAATATCAGGTGCATGCGAAAGTGTAGGAGTAGTAGATGCGAAAGGTCCCAAAATAGAAATTGATGATATAAAGGAAAATGCTCTGTTTATTGAAATGCCCCTTGTCGTGATGATCAAATTCATTCGAAAACTCTTGGTCATCTATAATGTACGGTAGTGTTCTATCAACCTGTGTTAGGTCCATTTCGATATTGTTTCGGATATTAAAGAAGTAGTCATAGAAAATGCAGAGGTCTTCAATCAAAATAAAAAGTATAATGGGAGCAATATAAATCTTGATAAATCCATTATTGTAAATGGTAGTGTTACATTTAATGGTGCAAAACTAAACAAGAAAGGCTATATTATTGCTAAAGATAATATCTCTTTCAACACTGCAAAAATCTCCTGTGAAAATGAAAAAGGAATTGTAATAAACATGAGTATGTGTACTAATATCAGAGAAAATGATTTAATAGAGATATATAACGACGAAACAACTGCTGATATTGAAAAAAATATATTGAAGAACCTAAGCAATATTGGACACCATTTATGAAGCGGCTGATTAATAATGGGTATGATTTTGTTTTTGTACAAGCCGCAGGTAATAATAATATTGATGCTATTTATGGCGGATTAATGTGCGCTATTGAAGATGAAGAGATCAATGAAAAAATCTTAATTGTTGGCAATATAAAAAATAAAGTTTCATGGCTTGGCTCAGGAAAACATAAAGGATATGATAAGAACGCTTATTCAAACTATGGAAATAGAGTAGAGATACTTGCACCAGGTACCAATATATTCAGCACGTATACTGAATATGATGTTTTTATAAAAGAGACGATCTCTGATACATATGATTACTCAACTGGTACATCAATGTCAGCGCCTCATGTCGCTGGAGTTGCTGCGATGATATGGGCGGTTAATCCCGATTTAACAGGAAAACAAGTGAAAAACATAATAGATAAAATAAAATATAACCAGAACGACTGTAAATATGAGTTTGACAAATTGGAAATGATAGTAACTTGGGCAAAAATCAAACCAGATAGAAACTAATAGCAATATGATGGTATAATAGAGATTATAAGAAATTAACTGAAGGTGGTTATTATGCAGGTACAGAAAATAAGAGAAATTATTAATAACGGTGAAAACTCATATATAGAATTCAAGGAAGAAGACATTAAAGCCAAGGACTTAGCTGAAGAGATTGTTGCTTTCGCAAACTCTGAGGGTGGAATGATACTTATTGGAGTAGATGATCATGGTTGTATAAAGGGAATTTCGGATGCTCTGATTGAAGAAAAAATTATGAATGTATGCAGATATAATTGCATTCCTCATATTATACCTACCTTTCAGAGGTTTGAAATAGAGGGTAAGCCAATAGCTGCAATAACAATTCATAAAGGCTTGAGTAAGCCCTATTACACTACAGACCATAAGTACTACATACGAGTTGGTACTACAAAAAGAATTGCTTCAAGAGAAGAATTATTAAGGTTATTCGAAGCAAATGGGGCACTGCATTTTGATATTTCTCCTGTTGAATATACATCAATTAAGGATTTAAGCATTGATGTCATTAGGAACTATTTTATAAAGTATAATGCCTTTGACCTTTATGAAGAAAATAAAGAAACAACTGAAAGAATCCTTATTAATGCTGATATTATGAAAGAAGTAAATGGAAAAGCTTTTTGTACTGTCGGTGGGCTATTGATATTTGGAAGAGAACCAGAAACCAGACTTCCTCAGAATGGCATCAGTTTTGCACATTTTAATGGTATTGAAATTACTAATGAGCTTATAGACAAGAAAGTTTTGGTTGGAAGGATACAGGACATTGCAGAACAGACCATGGTGGTTTTGAAAAACAACATGAAATCCCCTTCTGTTATTAATGGAATTAAGCGTGAAGAACAAGAGGAGTATCCTATTCTTGTTCTAAGAGAGGCAATAGTTAATACGCTTGTGCATCGTAACTATAGCATTAGTGGCTCGAAGATCAGAATATTTATGTTTGATGACAGAATAGAGTTTCGCAGTCCCGGTAGATTGCCAAATACTGTGACAGTAGACAAGATGAAGATAGGTATTTCTTATGCGAGGAACCCTTTCTTGGTTAAGTACATGGAAAACCTCAGATACATTGACCAACTCGGTAGAGGTATACCTATGATATTAAAAACTATGAAGGAAGCGGGGGCAAAGCAGCCACTTCTTCAAGAGTCAGGTGAAGAGTTTATTCTGACAATATACAAAGGGTCAACTAAAAAACAGTGATAACATTTCGGCAACATTAAACCAAAATAATCCATGATATGACTAAACATTAACCGAAAATTATGCACTATTCAACTTTTATCTTATTGACAAGAAGGTAATCCATTGATATTATATAACTAAACGGTTACTTACATGGAGGTTAAGGTGCAGAGAAAGAGGATAAAGGATTCAAAAAAGTCGAAAGAGGATATTCTTAAAGCTGCGGAGCAAGAGTTTTCCGACAAGGGGCTTTATGGGACCCGTGTTGATGAAATTGCCAAAAAAGCTAACATTAATAAACGCATGATCTATGAATATTTTGGCTCTAAGGAAAACCTTTATAAGTCAGTTCTTGTTGAGGTATACAGCAGACTCAGCCAGATGGAAATTAAGTCTCTGGCAAACGAAGGAACTTGTACGCAGAAAATAAGGAATATTATCCAGACCTATTTTGAATTTCTTCGAGATAATCCTTCCTTTGTGAGTATGGTTCTTTGGGAGAACCTTAACAAAGCCAGATATTTTAATGAGCTTAATATAAAAGCTATAAAGGATCCGACGATCGATTTTTTGAGGAGGATTATTGCTGAAGGCAAGCAAAACGGCAGCTTTAGGTCTGAAATTGATGCCGACCAGATAATTTTCTCGCTTTTGACATATACATTTTCATATTACTCAAACCGTTATACAATGTCAAAACTAATGCAGAAGAAGCTTGACGACGAGAAAAATATTCAAAAACGTATTGATAATGTCGTTGATATGTTTTTAAAATATATGTGCAGCTATGATTATACTGCAAAAGCTCATTCTACCGAGTAGATGTACATAATGATATTTGAAAGAGCAGTTACAGTATTAGAAAAATATGTATGATTTTTATAAGTTAACTCACCTTTCCCACCTAGGAGTACGCTCGGTAACCTGCTGTGCAGGCAAGCACCCAGAATACTGTAGGAAAGTTGGCTATGAAAATAAAAACAAAAAAATAACAGGAGGCGGGTTATGCTTTCATATTACTCAACAAGAGAAGAAATAGAAAAGTCAGGTGTTGACACTGTAGTGCTTCCGATAGGTTCTGTTGAACAGCACGGTTCTCATCTTCCCATAGGCACTGATTTTTTAATTGGAAACAAAGTCGGAGAAGCAGTAAGTAAACGTATAGGTGCATTACTTTTGCCGACTCTGCCTGTTAGCACATGCAGGGAGCATTCAGGGTGCAGAGGTAATGTATGGATGAATTCAGATACTCTTTATCAAGTGCTTAGGGACATAACCGAGAGCTTGAAAAGCCAAGGCGTTCGCAGGATTATTCTTATTATAGCGCATGGCGGAATTTTCGTTTCCGGGCCTGCAACACGGGAGATAAATAGCGACAATGAAGATATAAAGCTTATCAGGGTTGATATTTTAAACTTTCTACCTCATATCATTAAGGAAGGAGTCCTTGAATTTGATAACAATCTTCATGCCTGTGAGTACGAAACATCGCTTATGATGCATCTCTATAATGATTTGGTTAGAAAAGAAAAAATAGAAGATTGTGTACCGGAAATCCCCAGGGATTATCTGAACTATACTTCGATTCCAAAGGTATCCAAAAATGGAGTCTGGGGCAAACCAAGCCTTGCAAATGCTGAAAAAGGCGAACGGATATTTGAAATACTGGTTAATAAGAGCGTTGAATATATAAATGATGTAAATCGCATAATTGAGAAGTATTGACAAAAGATTATTTCCCGGAAAATCACAAAGTGACTTTCTGAAGAAATTTATTACATCTTAAATTTCATCAGCCTTAGAAAAAAGTCTGGATAACCATATTGTGATTACACTAAGATGCAGCTTGTTGCAACATCCTTAAGGTTTACCTGCAGAAAAAGTCATTTGCGACTTTCTGGGAATTAATTATAATGTAGTTTCCATATGAAATAAAAGGTTTCACACATGTGATATTATGCGGAACTACGAGAAATGAAATATGATGTTTTTGAGTTAATACAGTTGAAATTATCAAATGTTTTTGCAAATTAATAAAAATAGCAAATTAGTAAAAATATACGGAGGAATTATTGATGGGAAAAAAAGTTAAGGTTTTACTTGTTGGCGCAGCGTTTAGCGCAAACCTTCATATGGACGGATACTCAAGATGCAAGGATATTGCGGAGGTTGTCGCTGTATGCGATAAGGACGAGTCAAGAGTATTGTCTCTTGCAAAAGAATACGGTCTTACTGACTACACTTATTATGACGATTATGCAAAAGCAATTGCTGAAGTAGACTGTGATCTTGTAGACATATGTCTCCCAAATTTTCTGCATCATGATGTAGCGCTTTTGGCATTTAAGCATGGCAGAGATGTTATTTCAGAAAAACCTCTTGCAACAACAGTAGAAGATGCACAGGAAATGGTTGATGCAGCCAAAGAAGCTGGGAAAAAGCTTTATTACGCTGAGGACTGGCTTTTTGCACCTGCATTGTTGAAAGCTTTAGACATTGTTGAAGAAGGAGCTATCGGCAAGCCTTTATATATAAGGGCAAGAGAATGCCATAGCGGTTCTCACTCACCCTTTGCACAAAGCATTCGCTACTGCGGTGGCGGTGCTATGGTGCATCTTGGAATCCACCCTGTTGCGTTTATGCTCTCTTTAAAAAACAATCGCTGGACAGAGCTTGTTGCAATGACATCAGGCGGTCTTGAGAAGAACATGATTCATAACAAAATGGAAGGTGAGGATTGGTCTGCTTGCCTTATAAAATTCGAAGACGGTACATCAGCGCTTCTTGAAGCAAATTATCTCACAATGGGCGGTATGGAGGATGTTATTGATATCTATGGCACAGAAGGATGCATGCACCTTGATTTAACTTTCTCATCTCCTATTAATTGCTTCTCAGTTCCCGGTTTAAAATATACCGTTGAAAAGGCAGAAGCTACAACCGGGTGGTCAAAGCCTGCAGTTGACGAACGTTATAATCTTGGTTATGTCGCAGAAATAAGGCATTTTATGGAGTGCTGCCTTGAGGGAAAAGACGCTAAGGTTGGACTCAGAGGAATAGACGGGCTGGAAGCACTTAAGGTTGTTAATTTAATCTATAAATCAGCCAGAGAAGGCGTTAAAATTACAAACCCGCTGATAAAGTAACTCAACTTTCCCGCCTCAACTTGCGAGTAGTATTTTGAGGTGGGGAAAGTTGAGTAAAGCAAGAAAAATTTCACTGCCGGGGACGAAATGAAAACGGAGGGTGCATAATGAATAAAGAAATATATATACCTGTGGATATTGGAGGAGTGCATTTTAAAAACCCTTTTTATGTTGCTTCCGGACCTACCACAAAATCAGTTAAGCAATTATTGCGTATAGAGGAAACAGGATGGGCTGCAGCCAGCATTAAGCTTACAATAGACCCCGCACCCTATATAAACAGAGTGCCGAGGTATGCTGTTTTTAACGACAGAAATGCATTGTGCTTTACAGCAGAAAAGCGTCTTAAATTTGATGAAGGCCTAAGGCTTATGGAAGATGCAAAGAAAGTTCTTAAGGAACTGATTTTGTTTGCAAACATAACCTATGCCGGAGATAAGGGTGTTGAAGGCTGGGTAAACATGGCTAAAAAGTTCGAGGAAGTCGGAGCGGATATTATTGAGTTGAATATGTGCTGTCCCAATATGTCATATAATGTTGAGCTATCAAAGGGAGACGAGGGAAGCTGCTCTATCCGCACCGGTGCCAGCCTCGGTCAACAAGCCGACGTTGTTGCTGAAATTGTACGTGAAATAAAAAAAGCAATAAAAATTCCACTGTTTGTTAAGCTTACTCCAGAAGGCGGGAAGATTGCTCAAATTGCAAAGTCCTTGTATGAGGCAGGTGCAGACGCGGTTGGAGGAACAGCAAACAGGCTCGGCATACCGCCTATTGATTTGGACAACCCGGGCAAGGCTGTTTATCATCTGCAAGATGAAATCAGCATGTCCTGTCATTCAGGAGCATGGCTCAAACCCCTAGCGCTCCGCGACACATATGAAATGAGAAAGGTGAACGGACCAGATCCTCGGATCATGGCAACCGGCGGGATCAGAAACGCCACAGATGCAGCGGAAATGGTAATGTGCGGTGCGGATCTGCTCGGAATTTGTGCTGAAACGCTTATGAGCGGTTTTGGTTTTATTGGTGATGTGATAAAAGAGCTCAAAGAATATATGGATGAGCATGGCTTTGGAACTCTCAGAGAAATGAGAGACATGGTTGTGCCATTGGTAAAAAGTGCTCCAGAGCTTACGTTGTATAAGGGCTTTGCTAAAATTAAAAACCCGGATCTCGCAGCTCCATGCAAGGCTGCATGTCCGCATCATGTTCCTGCGCAGGCTTATGTCCGTGCTGTTGCCAAAAAGGATTATAAGCGGGCATATGAATTGATTATGGAGAAAAATCCTCTTCAATCCGTATGTGGATGGGTATGCAATCATCCATGTGAGCAGGCATGTACCAGAGGAGAGATTGGCACTCCTGTTCCGATAAAGGACATTAAAAGGTTTGTTATTGAATATGGAGAAAAAATGGGTTGGGAGCCTGAAATAAAGATAAGCAAAAAACGCAATGATAAAGTTGCTGTCATTGGTTCAGGTCCTGCAGGCATGTCCGCTGCTTGGAATCTGGCAACAGCAGGATATCAGGTAACAGTTTTTGAAAAAGAAAATTATCTGGGCGGAGTGTTAAGGTATGG
>DAIPML010000197.1:0-6756 GCA_036768735.1 Clostridiales bacterium
ACGAGAAACTCAAAACATTATGTTCATAATACAATAAATTATGACGTTACATATAGATATAGAGGTGTGTGATTATGAAAAATATTCCATTATATGAGGTTCGACAGATTAGCACGCTGAAAGAGATGCTTAATGACAGTGTAAAGATTTATAGCGACCATGCAGCATTTCTGGTTAAAACAGAGGAAGGTGGACCATATAAACCAATCACCTACTCAAAGTTCAGAGACGATGTGAATGCTCTAGGCACCGCATTCATTGATACGGGTCTTGGAAACAGCAGAATAGCAATAATAAGCGAGAACCGGTATGAATGGGCAGTAACATATCTTGCTACGGTAAATGGTTCCGGAATTGTGGTACCTCTTGACAAGGAGCTACCAGTATCCGAATTAAAGAATCTCCTTATCCGATCTAAAGCTGATGCGGTTGTTTATTCAAAGGCAAAAAGCGCTGATGTTGAATCAATAGCCAGTGAAATCCCAAATTTGAAATATCTTATTTCAATGGATATAAGCAGTAAAACAGACTCAGTTTATTCATATAATGAGCTTCTAAATAAAGGATATGAGCTTGTTAAGAACGGGGATAAAAGCTTTTTAGATGCTGAGATCGACAATGAGGGAATGAGCATACTTCTGTTTACTTCAGGTACTACTGATAAATCAAAAGCTGTTATGCTGTCTCATCATAATATTTGTTCAAATCTGATGGATATGTGTTCAATGCTTTTTATTGGAGAAGAGGATGTTTTCCTGATGCTGCTGCCTCTACATCATACATATGCGTGTACCTGCGGTTTTTTATGTCAAATATACAGGGGTTGTACAATTGCATTTTGTGAAGGGTTAAGGCATATAGTAAAAAATCTTAAGGAATCTAAAACAACAATTTTACTTACAGTACCACTCATTCTTGAGGCTATGCATAAACGCATCTGGGATCAAGCTTCTAAGGATCCAAAAACATTGAAGAAGCTAAAACTGGGTTTAAAAATAAGCAAAATTCTTAAGGCTGTAGGTATAGATGTCAGGAGAAAGCTGTTTAGTCAGGTTATAGACAATTTTGGTGGAGCGATCCGTATGTTTATAAGCGGTGGTGCTGCAATAGATCCTCAAGTAATCCAAGGCTTTCAGGATTTTGGTATACATTGTCTGCAGGGTTACGGCTTGACTGAATGCTCACCAATTATTGCCCTAAACCGTGATTGCGATTATAACAACGGCTCTGCAGGTCTTCCGGTCCCTCATACTGAAATAAAAATTGAAAATCCTAACGAAGAGAGTATAGGGGAAATAATCGCTAAAGGGCCTAATATTATGCTTGGATATTATGAAAATGAAGAGGCCACAAAGGAAGCTGTAGTTGATGGCTGGTTCCATACAGGAGACTTGGGGTATATGGATTCAGAAGATTTTGTTTACATTACCGGTCGAAAAAAGAACGTAATTGTCACTAAAAACGGCAAAAACATATATCCGGAGGAAATTGAAACATTGCTGGGCAGAAGCCCATTTATAGCAGAATGTCTTGTATATGGTAAAACTGGAGAGGGCACAGGGGAAATTGAGGTCGCAGCCGAAGTTTATCCTGACATGGAAAAGGTTATAGAAACTCTTGGAAGCGAAAATCCGACTCTTGAGCAAATACGTAAGCTTATAGATGCAGAGGTTCATAAAGTAAATAAATCGCTTGTGCTATATAAGTATATCCGTCACTTTACAGTAAGAGAGCAGGAATTTGAAAAGACAACTTCAAAAAAGATCATTCGTCAGTACAAGTAGAATTCTGCATTCACATAAAATTAAAGGGTGGTTATCATTTTAACCGCCCTTTACCCTTTAACCAACCCCAACCCCAAGCCCAAACCTCAAACCTCAAACCCCAAACCCCAAACCCCAAACCAAACCCCAAACGTCACACTTCTAACTTCACACCTCTAACCCTAACCTCTAACTTCTAACCTCACACATTAAACCTGAATAGGGTTACATCGCCATCTTTCATTACATATTCCTTTCCCTCGGAACGAACAAGCCCCTGCTCCTTTGCGGCATTATATGAGCCTGCCTTTATTAAATCATTATACGCTACGATTTCCGCCCGGATAAAACCACGCTCAAAATCACTATGAATTTTACCTGCTGCCTGAGGAGCTTTAGTACCCTTCTTTATTGTCCATGCACGAACCTCCGGTTCTCCGGCTGTGAGAAAGCTGATAAGCCCCAGCAGCTTATAGCTTGCCTTAATTAATCGATCAAGACCGGATTCATTCAAACCCATTTCTGAAAGGAACATATCCTTTTCTTCATCCTCCAATTGAGCAATTTCTTCTTCAATCTGAGCGCAAATAATCATAACATCTGCTTGCTCTTTATTAGCACAGGAGATAAGTTCATTTACAAAAGGGTTGTCCTCAGGGTTTTTAATATCGTTTTCAGCCACATTAGCACAATACAGCAAAGGCTTTGATGTAAGTAAAAACAGTTGTTCTATATATTTTTTCTCTTCTTCGTCTACAATCATGGAACGTACAGGCTGATTTGATTCCAAATGCTTGCGGATATTATCTAAAAGCTCCAGTTCGTTTTGAAACTTTTTATCACCTGATTTTGCTTGCTTCTTAGCTTTATCAATTCTTTTCTCTAACATTTCCAGATCCGCAAAAATAAGCTCCAGATTTATGGTTTCAATATCTCTGGCAGGCCCTATAGAGCCGTCCACATGAACAATGTTTGTATCTTCGAAGCAACGTACGACATGAATAATTGAGTCAACCTCCCTGATATGTGACAAAAATTTGTTTCCCAGACCTTCACCCTTACTTGCTCCTTTGACCAATCCGGCTATATCTAGAAATTCAATAGCGGTATTAACTACCTTTTTAGGATTGTACATCTCGGCAAGCTTGTCAAGGCGTTCATCGGGAACACTTACAATACCGATATTCGGCTCTATAGTACAAAAGGGGTAATTAGCGCTTTCTGCTCCTGCCTTTGTTATTGCATTAAACAATGTGCTTTTCCCCACATTGGGAAGCCCCACAATTCCAAGTTTCATATCTCTTTTCCTTCTTTCATATCTGGATAATGACAAGCATCTCCGTTATTTAATTCTGACCCCGTATATTTTTTTAGCGTAAGTTCCAACAACCACCATATCATTATAAATGGCAGGGGAGCCTTCCACATTAAGCCCGACAGATATAGTATCGAGAATATCACCATTTTTCGGATCCATCAAATGCATTTTACCAAGAAAATCACAAAATATCATATATGTTTTTCCGTCGTCGGACATAAAATCGACAGGAGAGCTCCAGCTGTAATAATCCAGATTCTTAACCCAAACTTCATCTCCGGTTTTTTTATCAAGTGCAACCATCTTACCTTTTTGTGTATCTTCTGTTTTGCATATATTGAAAATTACTAAATCAGAAATATCGTTTTTCCCCAGAACGGGAGTAGATAGCAGACCGCCATTAACACCGTACTGGTATATGCAGTTATATTCCTTTTCCCAAATAAGCTCACCGGTCAGTGCGTTAAATTTGCGTAGCTGGCAAGGAGCGGTTGCTGGTTGAGGTTTATCAAGACAGCGTATATCAGCCTCATTTCCCGTATACAGGAAAACACCTTCGTTTGTTTCCTCCAACACTATTGTGCTGTCGGTATCATCTTCAACGTTGGCTATCCAAACAGGCTCTAATGTGTTGATATCAATACATTGAAGAAGACCGCCATTATCAGCAAGATAAAGATAGTTTTTGTAGAAAACGGGGGAGTTCTCATAACCTAAATTCGGATCATACGGGTTTTTGTATCTGTATTTTGTCACTTCGGGGTCGATCGAGAGCTCACCGGTTGCTCTATTAAACTGCGTATTCATTTTTATCCTGTACAAAAGCCCATTTTCACCGGGCTGAATTAGAGTATCAGTTTTTTTATCGAGAAGGCCGGAAGGATCAGATGCCCCCCAAATTCTAAAAGCCTCAGGTGTTGTGCCAGTAATTGAAAAGATCTCTATTTGATCTATCAGGCTGAATATCCTGTACTCATGGTGAGCAAATTTATCACCGTTCTGGTTAAGACCTTGGCCGGTATATAAAATTGGATATCCTCTCGGATCAATCATACCGGTACCTTTAATTGAATAACCTATTTCTATAGGATTACGTGTTTGATTTCCATCTTTAAGGTCTAAAAAGTATATATTCCCGTCAAGAGTAGGATAAATAACTTCCACAAGATCAGTGCTTTTCTGTGGACTGTTTATATTCATAAGTTTACGTATATCTTCATCCCAGTGGATGATCAACGGCTGACCTGTCCAACCAACACCCGGCCAGTAAGAGTTCCCGTTGTTTATTGCTCCGATATCCTTTGTCCATACAAGCTCCAGCTTCTTTTGAGTAACCTGTCTAGTACCGAAAGCAGCATTATCACGATAATGGTTACCGCGAAATGTTGTAATTCCCTCAACCCCTGTATACTCGTCGGGTGAGCCGAATGAAATACCCGGGTTTGGTACGCTGGATGTTATAATATCAAAATTAAGAAAATGCCAGAAATTAAAATCGATATCTCCGAATGTTTTTTTCTTTGCATATTCAGGGAAAAAGTTACTTCCATCATAAATTGGCAGAATATCCGGATTAACACTCCTAGGGTCAACAGGTTTATTTGAAAGTGGAACAGATACGGTTTCCACTACGGGAGTAGGCTCCGGAGTGGGAGAGCTATTTCCTTTTGAAGGCAGAGTTTGTTCTGTCTGACCGCCAGTTTGATTGCTACCGGTAGATGCTGCCTTGGTTATTGATGTATTCGGTACATCATTGGTGGCTTTTTTGTTTGGACTGTTTTTTGATGTGATGATTAACAAAACAGTTGAAACAGCTAATAAAAAAAGTAAAATAGAAAAAACACGTTTAATTCTCATTTCATTTTGCAGCAAGGTTAAAAAATGCTATAACCTAGCCGGGTTCCTTTCTGTAGATTATGTAAGCTTACTACTCGCAAGCCAAGGCGGGAAAGTTGAGTTATGCATTTTCACTAAGCGCCATGAGCTCCTGTAATGGAATCATGTGATTAATTTTAGCACAAAGCGATCCCAGTTTCAATTATATACAGCAGCTATTCACATCCAATGCAATAGCTCTTTGCATTTATCTGAATATTTTTGTCATAAAAATAGAAAAATAAACAGGGTTTACTTAGTTAAGCCTAAAAAATTACGGAGGAAGTCAATGCCTATTGTTGTAGTAGTAATTATACGTTCCATTATAAGTTTTTTTCTGTTGTTAGTTCTTGTTAAGTTAGTCGGTAAGCAGCAGGTAAGCCAACTGACCTATTTTGACTATATCGTGGGAATTACAATTGGTTCAATCGCATCAACATTATCCGTTCAGGTTAATGAGAATTCATGGTCAACCATGGCTGGTATGGCTGTATGGGCTGCCCTTGCTGTCTCATTAGCCCTGATAGGCTTAAAATCTCCGTGGCTTAGAAAAGTTATCG
This sequence comes from Clostridiales bacterium, assembly GCA_036768735.1. Lineage (GTDB taxonomy): Bacteria > Bacillota > Clostridia > DSM-8532 > DSM-8532 > JAAYGP01. The sequence continues at coordinate 5,517 of DAIPML010000197.1, forward strand.
AAGGGATTTCCGAGCCGTTAATAGAAAATGGAAAGATTCGGCATGATGTTTTAAAGAAAAACAAGATGTCTATGGAAGAGTTGATGTCGATTCTTCGGACAAAGGATGTTTTTAAACTAGATGATGTAGAGTTTGCGATATATGAGACTAACGGAAAGTTGAGTGTTTTATTAAAATCTCAAAAAAAACCTCTGACCCCACAGGACATAAACATTCAGACTCAGTATGAGGGAATACCAACGAACATAATAGTTGACGGTGTTATGGATTTAAAAGCATTACGGTCTGTAAACCTGACAAGAGCCTGGTTGGAATTTCAGCTTAAGAAAGGGAAGATTGACAGAGCTGAAGATATTTTTCTAGCTCAGTTGGACACTCAGGGGAATTTATATATTGATATGAATGATAGGAAAACGACACATGTTATTCCAACAAAATCATAAATCATTGTATTAAATGTGGTTATTTACGAGTTTATACGGTGAAACAACTAAACTTATATACGGTCATGATTTGCAAATGGAAAATATCGCTCATACGGGAAATATAATGGTTTGAGAAAATAGCGAGGTAATAAGATGTGGAGGTATAAAATGAAAAAAAACATAATATTGAACCATCACCTACAGAAGTGGGCAAAATTTGGCAGACTCATTATAATAACGCTTGTAATACTGATTACATCAGGATGCACAATGTTTAAGGGTGCACTTGATAAGAGGACGGGGTTTTCATCAGAACTTGCAAACATAGAAAAGTACATTAGTGATGATAACTGGGAGGACGCGGAAAAAAGTATGGCACAGTGCATGCAAAAGTGGGAGAAAATAAAGCCTTGGCTGCAATTAGAATTGGATCATGATGTTGTAAATGAAATTGAAGCAAGGATGACCGAGTTAACCGCTTATTTAGAAACAGAAGAAAAACCGACGGCTTTAGCAAACGCTCGTGTAATTATAAATTACTGGGCGGATATAGGTTCTAAATAATTACTGTTGAAGCTGCAACTTTCACTTCCTGCAGGTAAACCTGCAGGGAAAGGTCGGTTCACGATATTATTAGAAGCAATCAAATTATATATTTTTAACTCAACTTTCCCACAGTATTTTAGGGCTATCCTTCTTGGGGGTGCGTTCCAGTGGGTTTAGGTTATCCTTCTTGGGGGAGCGTTCCAGTAGGTTAGGGTTATTGTTAGACGCCAAGAATTCTGTCAAAATTCAGCATGTTTTTAGCCATTAAT
>DAIPML010000198.1:0-6744 GCA_036768735.1 Clostridiales bacterium
CCAGAACACCCACAGGAAAACCGATAATAATGGATATTATAACTGATGCCACAATTATGGTTAGAGTAGTGTTCATTAATTGCCATAGCCCCAAAGCACCTATGCAAAACAGCAATGCAGAGTACAAAAAAGCTCTCCCTAACTTTTTACTCGTTTTCCAAGTCAGAAAGAAAACAAGAACAATGAGCAGCCACCAGGGGATTCTGTCGATACAATAGCCAACTCCGTTTAAAAAGCCTTTTAAAAAGCTTTTTATTCCGTCAAAAAAAGCACCCCAGTTTGCAATTAAATAATCAATAAAATTATCTATAATATCTTTAATGTTAAAACTTATTTCTTTTGGGAATTTAATAAACCATTCCGGCATAGTTTCACCTCTGTCTATTCATTAAGCTTGCAGCGTACAAGCTCAGCCTTGTCCTCGGGTAACCAATCATTAATAAGCTCATCATGCTCTTTTAAAAACCACTCGGCTGCTTCGATCATAGAAGCGTCTGCGTCCTGAATATATGACAGAGCTTCAGCGGTAAGAGCACTGGATGTGCGGTATTTACTCAAAAACTCACAATATTCAGAAGCTTTCTCATAAAAATCATTGCTAACACAAATTGTAATATTCATTGACGGACATTCTGTCTGACCTAAAGGATATAATTCCTCTTCATAAGGCGCATCTTCAAGAAGCACCAAATCCAGTTTTCCTGTAAGCCAGGTAGGGTCCCAATGATAGCTGACAATAGGTTCGCCTTTATCGTAGGCAGCTGAAATTGCCGCAACAGACGCTGCCTCAGAACCGGGATCAAAATAGTTATAGTTTTCATCAAGGCCATAGAATTCATATTTATTCCTCATGACCGTATCAACCTCCCACCCTGAAATAGCACCGTAGATTCTACCCTTGGATTTGTCATCAGGATCAACAAAAACATCGCTGTATTTCTTTAAGTCCTCGACAGATTTTAAATCTGACGCCATAGGCTTAATACCTCTTTCAGCGTCACCATCGATAACATAACGGGGGACATAAAAACCCTGTTTGTTATCGTCAAAATTGATGCCAAGCTCCTCAAATTTACCGGCTTCAAGATCCTCATAGTATGTTGGAAGATTATCAACCCAAACCTCCATATAAACATCCACGTCACCGGCAATCATACCGTTATAGGTTATAGGTGTGGTTCCTGGAATGTCCTCTCCGGCAATGTTATAAGCCGCTCTTCCAATGTAAGCTGCCACTGCGTTATGAAAGCGGATACTATCCCAACCAGCGTCGGCAAAGACTGCTTTAATTGGCTCACCGTCACTTGACGTCTTCGCTGAGCAAGCACCCAATATCGTAACAATTAATGCGCATGATAATAGAATTATAATTTTTTTCTTCAAAAATTACCCCTCCAGTACACTTTTTATTGACTTGTAATTCAACTTAAAAAATCAGATAAACTAAAGTCATATTATTTGAAAAGAAAACACAAAAATTTCTAAATGCGTAAACCGACATATCTATAATAAAATATAAGTTGGCGGTTGTCAAGAAAAAGTTGTTGATGAAAATTGACAAAAAGCGCAAAATTTAATATTCTGCGCTCTCTATACATAGTATAAAAAAATGATTATGTCGTTAGTTCAGTATTCTTTATTCTTTGTGGTAATTTATCTGTTAGCAGTACAGTTCGCTGCATTACGCCAACCCTATGTTCAATAGACAATGGATTACTGACTAAAAGTCATAGTCATTTAAAAAAATATTTACAGCTTATTTTTTTGGATATAAAAATAAATTAACAGCATCAACAGCAGACTGAACACCAATAAATATTATGGTATCATTGGGGGAAATTACAGCATATGGTCCAGGCGACAATATCAATTTTCCTTTTCTTCTAAGCGCAACAATTGTAGCTCCTGTAGCATGCCAGAAATTAAGCTCTTTAATACTTTTTCCTACAACTGGAGAAGTAGCCTGAACATCAATTTCAAAATTTTCTAAAGGATTTGATATAGACCATTTTGCACTATTTTTTGATATCATGTTTGTCAAATTTACAATTTCCTTATTCATTTTTTCTTGTTTTGTTACAAGATTTTTAAGCTTTAAATGCAATGAATGAGTGATTGCTTTTCCATTGAAATGCCTTATATACTCCTTGGCTTTCTGTTTTGAAAGCACAATGGCACCACTGCTTTGCTTTATGTCAACAACATTCATATCAGAAAGCAATTTGAGCGCCCTTCTGATAGTTTCAGGAGAAACGCCATATTGTGAGGACATAACAGATCTTCCATATATTTTACTGTTCTCTTTGAATTCACCGTTTGCTATTCTTGTCGCAATATCAACAGCTATTTGTAAATATTTAGGTGTAACAATATCATCTTTCATAAAAGCACACGTCCGTTTGTAATTATTTTCATAAGCATATGAAGTTAACTTTTAAGCAATTTACGTAATGAGACTGATCCGGCAAGTTCTTTTGCATATCCTTTTGGCAGGTCGGTTTTTACTAAATTACTGGTCAATACATATTTGAATATAAAGTACTTGCCTACAGGAATACCCATAAGTTTTTCGAATGCATATGTATTTCCCTTTTTAGCCTTTTCAATCAGTGCGTCCTCTGCACAGCCATCAGAATAAAACCCATGTTCACCACCTCACTTTTCTGCTTTCACTTATGTAGTCGTAAAAACAGTGGGAACGGTTCAATAATTTTATTATAACATTAAAATGGTAAACGCAGATTAATAATATGGTTATCACCCGGAAAGTCGCAAAGTGACTTTCTGATGAAATTTTAGACTTCTTAAATTTCATCAGCCTTCTTCCGAAGGCTGGATAACCATATTGTGATTGCACTAGGTTGCAGCGAGCTGCAACTTCCTGCAGTTAAACCTGCAGGAAAAAGTCGTTTCACGACTTTCTGGGGAGCAATCATAATATGTTATAATTTTATCAAAATTCCAAGACCTCCACTTCTATAAGTGGGGGTTCCTTATTCTTACTTCGGTGGGGGTAGAGTCCCCCACCGAAGTCCAATGCGTATTTTACTTCGTAAAAACGCGTGATGTTCAGCTTTAGCTGAACGAGTTCACTGGCTATTGCTTGGCGATCCAACTTAACAGACCACAAGGCGCTAAAGGCATTTGATAAAATGTCTGGTCGCAGCACCGGACACTGAAATTGATATGAGTTCTTGCGCGGGGAAGAATATAATATCGCAAATAGCTTATCAAGCGGGCTTAATTGCCTTAAAGCTGTGAATTTTTTTACTCGGGTGGAATTAATAAGACAATAGGATGGTGAGCTATCCTTCAAGCAGGGGCTCAAACTGATTCTTCCATATCCAATATGGGTTAAAGCGTTGCCTTGCCAGGGTTTTAGAGCGAACGACCGGATTTTCCCGCATCATTCGTATAATAATATCTCCGTGCTCTTTGTAATAATCCTGTTCTGATGGATAATAATTTTCTTTTGTGTCAAAGCCGAAGTTCCTTGCATCCCAGCGCATAAAGTAAGCATTCAGCTGTTTGCCTATTTCCTCTAAAGCTGGAACAGCCTGATTCAGGACAAGGAAGTTTCCTCTGCTTGCAGCCTCAAGAACCGTCAGCGGAAATGCTTCAGAATAGGATGGTGAGATATATAGGTTTGATAAGGTAAACAAATCCAAGACGCTTTTACGAGGAAATCCATTTGTGTATCCCAGATCTGTTGTAAAAACCATATCCTCTCGATTCAGACCAAAACGTTCACCGGTCAGCCTCACTGTTGCCTTGTATTCTTTTGCCTCCACATCCATTGAAGGAAAATCGCAGAAAATTATTTTGACACTCCGTTCACTTACTTCACTTATAGCTCCTGCAAAAGCTGCAGTTTTATCAAATTGTTTGCCTGGAGTTAGCCTAGCTGCGTAGACAATTAAAATATCCGGAGACAGGATATCAAATTTCTGTGAAAGGTCTTTAACCTCCTGATTCATGTTGGATAGCGGGTCTAAGCTGTTATTGATTACACGGCATCTTCCTTCGGCTATATTATACTGCTTTGCGAGCGGGGTTATCCCGGAATAGGTGAGTGATATAAAGATGGTGTTTGGCATTGGAGTGTATCGTGCAGAAAAAGGCCATTTGGGGTTATTGGGGCGGTTGACAGGCGCAGAGTGCGAAAAGGAAATAAATCTGACTTTCGGTAGCTTTTCCTGAGCTTTTCTGATTGCTATGTTATGAAGCAAATGCCAGCCCTGATAGAGGATGTCGTGCATTATGCATACATCCACATCAGATAGCTTATTAACAAGATCATCAGCAATTATTTCGGCTTCATTAAAGAAGCTCTCATGAACTTTCCCTCCAGGCTGACTATAATCAAACCAATGTATCTGCTTACCGTTAAGCGTATTAACAATTTCAGCCCATTCTATTTTTTCATCCAGATAAACTCCGTATTTACTGCTTAACATAAAGCGTTCGCAAACCAGCAATTTTGTTGGAATACCCGCATCAAGGAGCATTTTCAGCTGTTGTGCCACTACATTTACAAGTGAATATGTTGTATCAAGCTTTGAAAACATAGTTAATATTGCTACTTTCATACTAAACCTCCATATACCTTATTAAGTCCATACTCAGCCACACCGCTAAGTAAAAATACTTAAATTTAATTTTAATGAAATTAACAAGAAGTCTTCCTTCTAAATCACCCTACAATTAGCTTCCCTTGCTTAAGATAATTAGGACAAACTTGTAACGTAAATGCTGGTAGCTGTAATTGGGTTGTCAAAGATGATTTTGATATTCTCACCCGGAGAGCCTCATCGCTATAGGTAAGAGGGAGTATGCCACAAAATATACTCTTTGCATTATGCTGTAAAACACTTTTACTGTTAATCTTGCCATGGAATATACCTTTGTATCGTTGCCTATTTGTTTATCTTCTCGCTAAGCTCCTCGAATTTTTTCATTATATGGATTTCCTCTTCTCCTGTGGCAATTATGGGCTGATAATTATTCCGCCCGGGATCGGAGGTGATTCTTGAGGGTATAATTTTATGTACGGAATCTATTATTTTACCATGCGTTTTGTCATATGTTATCTGATGCTGGTAAATGAAAGTATCTTTATCACCTGGATTTGATGAACCTCCATAGCAGAAGTTGCCTAGGCTATATAAAATATTTTTCCCCTTATATGTTTCCATCCCCTGAATGACATGAGGATGATGCCCGATAACCAAGTCAACTCCATGATCAATGGCGAAGTGAGCCATTCGTTTTTGCTGTTCATTAGGCTTATAAACTCTCATATCACCCCAGTGATAATTTGCGACAATAAAATCCACACCCTGCTCTCTCATTTCTTTAACTTGCTTTTCCAGAAGAGTATGGGATTTGCTTTCGTGTCCCCAGCCTTTATAACCTAAAAAACCGATTTTAATTCCCTTAATATCCCGGATAAAAGAAGATTCAAAATTGGTGTGGTAAATACCGGCTGAATCAAGAGCGCTTACAGTGTCATTATATCCAACATCAAAGTAATCCAGAGTGTGATTGTTTGCCAGAGTTACACCTTCTACACTTCCTTTTAAAAGGATTTCCGTATACGAGGGATCACCTCTGTAACGGTATTCCTTTTCCGCTTTTTTAGTAGCGTTTGTAAGTGTGCCTTCTAAATTGACAAAGGTAAAATCGTCTGTTCCAAAGACACTTTGCACACCTTTAAAAAAGTATGCGGGATCATTTACTTTCTCATAAACCCTATCGAAAGTATTGCCGGTATATTTTTCATCACCGCCAAGAGTACAATCACCTGCAAAAGATAGAGTAATGGTTTCTATAGCCAAAAATTCTTCAGACCTAGATATAGAGTCCTCTTTTATAGGGTGGCGCCGATAGCTCTCAAGAGCACTTTCAATAGCATGAGATATAAATCTATCAGCTTCCTGTGATAAAGTGGGGGTAGAAAAAACAGGAATGGCAGAAGAGGGCAAAGGGGTATCATCTGCATCAAAAGGTTCATTCAATATATTTTTGGGTTCACAAAATTCATTCACAGGTGTATTTAAGGGTTCACTAAAGTCATTCACAGGTGTATTTAAGGGTTCACTAAAGTCATTCACAGGTGTATTTAAGGGTTCACTAAAGTCATTCACAGGTTTATTCAAGAGTTCACTAAATTTATTCGCAGGTCTATTCATGAGGTCATTACATCTATTCATAGATGTGCTCATGAGGTCTTTGTATTCATTCACAGGTGGATTCAATCCTTCCAAAGGCTTGGAGTTCGCCATTACAGACGATGAATTAATAAATAAAAATTGCATAAGGAATAATACAAGCAGGATTCTTTTCATAGATCGCTTATCCTAAATATGTTCCTTTTTATTTATAGTAGTTTGGTTCATAAAAAAGACTACTTTTTAGAATGTGTGTTACAATTATGTACGTTGGCAAATAGCACAATTGAATTTTCGTGCGTATTCTTAAGTGAGTCATAATAACATTTGGTACAATGAGCTTTCCACCATAGGAGCTATGTATAGAATCACATAAGTCATAATAACATGTGGTATATTGAGACATTATCATAAACAGCTCAGACCGATCAGAAGGGAGTACTCAAAAGTTTGCTCAGACCGATCAGAGGGAAGTACTCAGAACTTGATCTAATTCATGAGACCACCACTTCTATAAGCGGGGGTTCCTTATACCTGCTTCGGTGGGGGTAGAGTCCTCCACCGAAGTTCAATG
>DAIPML010000199.1:0-6700 GCA_036768735.1 Clostridiales bacterium
ATTTTAATGGTAGTTTCCAGCTTTCTGCTCCTGCAAATGGTGTTTTGATAGTCTCTTATGTAGGATTTCAAACGCAAGAAATTCCGGTAACTACAAACCCGAGAATAGTCTTAATTGGAGACACTGAGTTGCTTGATGAAATTGTTGTGGTAGGTTATGGAACTATGCGTAAGAGAGATGTTACAAGTTCGATTTCCAAAGTGACCGGTGATGATATTGCGAACCTTGCAACACCTAGTTTTGATAATCAACTTGCCGGACGTGCTTCGGGTGTACAGGTTATTCAACCTTCAGGATTACTTGGAGCAGTACCTACTTTCAGAGTCAGGGGTATTAGCTCACTAACCGGAGGTACACAACCATTGATCATAGTGGATGGAGTTCCAATGACCAGCGGTGATATTACTATGGGTTATGTTGCCGTTAATGCTATGGCAGATATTAATCCGGAGGATATTGCAAGTATTGATATATTAAAAGATGGTGCTGCTACAGCAATTTACGGATCCCGTGCTGCAAATGGCGTAATCCTAATCACGACAAAGAAAGGTTCTTTAGGCACAGTTAAAGTGAATTATACCGGTTACATGGGAAGTGCAACTCCTGTCAAAACTTATGATCTTTTGAACGGTGAGGAGTTCACTATGATTGCCAATGAAAAGTTAGAAGTTTGGGGTGAACCCGCTATGGCGGTTTATGATGGTACTAATACTAATTGGAACGATTATGTTTATCGTAAAGCATTGCAGCAAAGCCATACTGTAAATATTAGCGGTGGTACGCCTAAAAGTCAGTATTATTTTTCACTTGGTTATACTGATCAGGAAGGTATTATCAGGGCAAATGATTTGAAGCGTTTGAGTATGAGTGGAAATGCATCTTCAAATATAAATAAGTGGTTGAATATTGGAATGAGCATGAACACTTCAAAATCTGTGATAAACGGTATTGTTGAAGGGACTAATTCTTTAAGTGATGCTTCTTTTGCAGGTATTCGTATGCTTCCGAACGTGGACGTATTTAGTGATGATGATTTTACTGGCTATAATATTGACGCAGCAAATAGAAAATCATTGGGACGTGGAGCAAACAAAATGACAATAAGTAATAATATACCGAATATTATTTTTGTACTAGATAATAATATTAACAGATCTACCAATTACCGTATGATTGGTAACGCTTTTGCTGAAATAACTTTTTTACCGGGATTAAAATTGAAAACACTGGGAGGTATTGATTTATCTCTTTTGAACAATTTTATGACCTGGGATCCATTTTCCGGTGATGGTTTAGGATATGGAGGTCTGATTGACCAGATACACACTACCTATTACAACTGGAACTGGCAAAATATTTTGTCTTATGTTAATACATTTGATGGATTACACAATATTGATCTGACAGCTGTTCAGGAATATACTTACTCTCAATACGATTGGGATAACAGTTCTGTAAACCAAATGTCTGATCCCTTCTTTATGGATCATATTATATCGAGTACTTATGGATCTCAGGAAGTATATGGGGGTAAATCAATGTATGGTTTGGCATCTTATCTGTTCAGAGCAAATTATAACTATGACAGTAAATATTATATAGGAGGATCAATAAGAAAAGACGGATTATCAAAACTGCCGACTGATTCTCGATGGGGAACATTTTGGGGAGTATCCGGTGCTTATCGTATATCCAGAGAAAATTTCTGGCAGGAGTCTGCGTTACTGGAGGCTTTTAGTGACTTGAGACTCAGAGCTAGTTATGCCACTGTTGGTAATCAGGATATCGGTAGCAATTTTCCATATTTAAATTCTTATAATCCACAAAAGTATGGTAGTCAGAATGCACTTGCCTGGTTAAATATGGGTAACAGAGGCCTGTTATGGGAAACGACTGAAACATGGGATGTCGGTATTGACGGTGCACTGTTTAATAATCGGCTTACTTTTGAAATTGCTTACTGGAACAAGGATAGTAAAGACTTGGTTATGCAGGTTCCCACAGCGCCTTCAATGGGAATTCCTTACAATAGATATTATGATAATATTGGGAAAGTTAATAACAGAGGATTCGAATTTACATTAGGTTCAACAATAATTGATAACAAGGATTTCAGATGGAATTCAGATCTCAATTTCTCAACACTCAAAAATGAGGTTAAAGAATTGCTTAACGATGCTGATATAGTAGGCAACTACACTATTGTCAGAGAAGGTGAATCTATGAATTCTATTTACGGTTATGATTATGTTGGGGTGAATATAGAAAATGGTTACCCAATTTATGAAAAAGCTGATGGAAGCATGGTCCAATTTGATTTGTTAGGAGAATATTATTGGGCTGTATATGATCCGCAAGATCCTGCTAATGTTGACAATGCCGGAAGTTTGAGTGCTGCTAAAGATAGAAAGGTTTTGGGGAATACTATACCTAAATGGTTTGGTGGTTGGAATAATACATTTCTTTACAAAGGATTTGATTTGAATATATTCCTACGCTTCTCAGGAGGTAATAAAATATATAATGCAACACGTCAGGAGGATTTGCTGAACATGGAATTTGCTAATAATGGGAAAGAAATATTGGGCCGTTGGCAAAGTAAAGAAAATCCAGGTGATGGTATCACTCCTATTGTAGGTTACTTCGATGGAACTGCATTGAACTTTAACGCCTCAGCAACAACACGTTTTGTGGAAAGCGGTAATTACCTGAAATTAGGAACTTTAAGCTTGGGGTATACTTTACCTAAAGATATTGTAAATAATTTAAGTTTATCAAATGTTCGATTCTATATATCTGGTCAGAACCTCTTAACAATATCTAAATACAAAGGTCTGGATCCTGAACAAACAGGAATAAACTATGGAGATAAACCCCAACAAAAGGTTGTTACTTTTGGTGTTAATGTCGGTTTTTAATCTATTTTTTTAATTTAAAACAATATGAAAAATTATATATTTAAAAAAATATCATTCGTTGTTGTAATAGGTCTGTTACTGATAACAGCTTTTACATCTTGTGAAAACGAAACGATTGAATTGTCTCCCGTTGATAGAGTTCCGGATGAGACAGTCTACCTTACACCAGACCGTTGTGAACTGGCAGTTGTAGGTATTTATGATGCTGCACAAAGCGGTTACTATAAAGGTAATGATGCCAGAAGAGGTTATCCATTTGGTGCTGCATCCATTTTTCAATCAGACATGAGGGGAGCGGATATGATGAATATGGCTTCTTTCTACCTGGTTACTTATAACAATACAATTAATACAACTTCTCCAAATAATGTCACAATGTGGGAGAACTCACTTGCTGCTATTAACAGGGCAAACGTAGTGATGGCTGGTATTGAAGATGCAAAAGAAAATGGAGTGTTAACAGAAGAGCAAGCAAATCAGTTCATAGGTGAATGTCTTTTTATCAGAGCATTAACATATTCAAATTTGTTAATTCATTTTGCTTTGCCTTATGGAGTTCAAGGAAATAATAACTACGGTTTACCGTACTATGAAAAAGCTATTATAGATCAGGAAAGTATTGATGAGTCCTTAAAGGTAGAACGTTCTACTGTAGTAGAAACTTACGCAAAGATATTTGCTGATCTGAATAGGGCAGAGCAATTGTTGCCGGCAGTACATAGTGTGAACAGTATAACAAGAGCAACCAAAGGAGCAGCAATAGCAATTAAAACACGTCTTAATCTTTGGAAAAAAGATTGGCCTGCTGTAATAACTGAGGCTCAAAAACTAGTTTCAGGTAATGCAATGCCATTCACAAGTCCGATAGGTGGTTATAGTTTAGAGAGTGATCCGGCTGCTCCCTTTACTTCTTTTGCCAAGAACTCAGAATCAATATTCTCAATTGAAAACAGCTCCGATGATAATCCCACAGTAAACGGATCGCTTGGTCAAATGAGTTCAACCAGAGCAGGAGGCAGACAACTCGTAGGAATGTCTCCAATTCTCTATAATTCAACATTCTGGTTAGAGAATGATTTGAGAAGAACTACACTTACAATGAAGTCGTCTGCAGGTATTGTTTTTGCTGATAAATATCAGCGCCCCCTAGATCAAGATGAGTATGCACCAATAATTCGATATGCTGAAGTCCTTCTTAATTATGCAGAAGCATCAGTTCGTAATGGCAATACTACACTTGCTTTAGAGCTTCTGAATGCTGTCAGAAATAGATCTGTACAAGAAGCAGATTATTATGTTGCTGCTGATTTTGCTACAAACAACGATCTATTGGAAGCAATATTATGGGAAAGAAGAATTGAGTTCTTTCTAGAAGGAAGAAGATGGGAAGATATTCACAGGTTGATAAATGATCCGGTATTTGATACAATGGGAATACCTGCGAAAACTTCGCCTCAAAAAACTAAAGCAGTGCATTATGGAGTAGGTTTGGCTGTTCCGTCATCGATATTACTTACTCAACCCATTCCTTATACAGACAGACGATTTTTATGGCCTATCTCGCAAGATGATATTATAAGAAACCCGACTTTAGCTGAACAACAAAACACAGGTTGGTAATTTCGAGATATATAACATCTAAAAATAACCGGTGGATTTTTGATCTGCCGGTTTTTTTGTAAAAGCTTTATATATCCACTCTGTCGATTTTCATTGACGATTTAGTGAAGAAAGCAATTATTCCTACTATTATAATTATTAAACCTGATATTATAAATGATGTGTTGAGGCCTATGCTGTCAGCTATAGATCCGATCCCTATCAGTCCGAGCATAGATGGTAACAGAGCTATTGCATAGAAAGTAGAAAAGACTCTTCCTAAAGCAGCCGGGTCTATCTTTGTTTGTACTAATCCGGTAAATGCTGAGTTGTAAACAGCCCCTGCTATGCCACTTAGACCGGTGAACACTGCAAACCATAAAAAACCGTTTGGCGAAAGCATCCCCGAGGCCATAAAGGCTGCTCCAAGCAATATGTAGGACCAGTTGATCAGTCCGACTCGGTTGACTTTATACACTTTTGCTCCCATGACTGCACCGCCGGCTAATGCTCCAACACTCCAGATGGCTTCTATTATCCCTGCCTGAAATCCTGTTCCATTAAAATAGTCGATTGTCATTAGAGGGAAAAGTACGCTTATCGGGATAATAAAGAATAATATTATTATTGAGTAGAGAAAGACCAGGCTTAGTCCTTTGTTTCTTAAAACTACCATTGCTCCTTCTTTCATCTCTTTAAAGATGTGCCGTTCGCTGTTTTCGGTTTTCTCCGGATCGGGTATATATACAAAAAAGAGGGAGGTGACTGCAATCAATGCTCCTGCAACATCAAAAATGAGTACATATTCGATATCCCATATTGCTATCATCATTGCGCCGAGTGCAGGTCCGGCAATCTGACTTACGGAGGATATTATCTGATTGATTCCTGCGATGCGGGTAAGCTGATCGGTCGGAGCAAGCATAGGTACTGATGCTTGCATTGCGGGCATGTGGAAGGATGCGCCTACTGAACGTAATGCAAGCAGTACAAATATATGCCAAAGCTCTGCAATATCAAGCCAGAAGAGTAGGGCGAGTATAAATGTGCATAATGCTATGAACGTGTCGGCGAGCATCATTATGCGCTTTCGGTTCCAACGGTCGATAAGTACCCCGATGAACGGACCTATCAATGTTTGCGGCAACATCCCGGCAATAGCAGACCATGCAAGTATTGTGGCTGATCCTGTCTGGAGACTTAGCCATATTATAATTGCAAAATTAACGAGACTACTGGTTAGAATAGAGAAAAACTGGCCACTCCAGATAATTGCAAAAGTTCTCTTCCAGTTATTATTCATAATAATTGGGAATGCTTAAAAACTGCATGTAATCTTGCAGGTAGAACTATAACGATATAACAGCATCAACTGTTTACAGTTTGAAAAAATACTGAAAACTTAGGCAATGCTGTTAAGTGTGTCGATTTTTGTTTAATAGTTAAAGCCGAAGGCCCATAATGGTATGCTATTCAAATAGCCAAACTCTAAGTCGTCCTTAACAAGATATGCGTTAGGAGTATCTTTTATCTGTCGCTGAGATTTATTTTTTCCTCCAACCTCAAATGTAAACTCATCAATAGTGAAATCTGATATAGGTGAGGATGTAACTTCGTGTATGACTCCCATCTGTGAGAGAAAAAAAGTTTCCCGAATGTTGCCTTTGTCAGGATTCCCCTCAGCTAATGCATGTATTATATTTGTATTGGCTAAATACACCTTTTCAACTTTTCCTAATTCCCGGATACCTCCTGTATGTTCTCTCAACTGCATTATCATTCCGGCTTTCTCAAGATAAAACAAAAAATCTTTTACCTGATTACGATGAACGTCCATCATTTTGCCTATTTTGGTGAAATTGGGTTTGAATGGTGAACTTTGAGAAATTATATAGAGGAGTTGTTTTAATTTCTTAGAAGTAGAAATATAGTAATAAGCGCTGAATTAAAAGTGCAATATAGGGGAAAATCGCTAAATTAAATTAGCGTTTTGTTGGTGGGTTGTATTTTAGCTTCAACTTATTTGAAGAAAAGACTAGCTATGAGAGTAAATCCAAGTCCACATACTGCTATAATGGATTCCATAACTGTCCAGCTTTGCAGTGTCTGTTTTTCATTCATCCCCAAGTATTTGCCCACAAGCCAGAAGCCGCTGTCGTTGACGTGCGACAATAGAGTAGCGC
>DAIPML010000200.1:0-6664 GCA_036768735.1 Clostridiales bacterium
TTGTTTTTCTCTTTCTTAGAACACTATTTCAAACAAATTGCTTATCCTGCCACCCATCTGTTTATATTAATCGTTGAATAATTCTTTGCCGGATTCAGTAGTTTGGAGTTAATTTCAAACCTTTTCTTAGCTGTCAAGTTAACATATCCTGCAGTGACATCTTTCTTAGTACTGTGTCCGACCATTTTTCGGACAACTATCGGGTTGACAAGTAATTCACTGGAAAGATGTGAAATATAAGTGTTTCGCGTATAGGAGGTAGACAGGTTCGGATCAAGCTCAAGATCTTTGGCGATTACTTTTAACGAAGAGTTAATCGGATCCAGCGCCAATATGATCTGTTTCTTGATCTTGGATTCATTTTTGTCTAGCGGCTCAATCCCGTTTAGGAATGGGAAGATATATCCATGCTGGTTCTTGTTCCCTTGACGATTGATGATTTCAACCATAGGAGGGAGAAGTGGAGCATATATGAATGTAGGCATTTCACCTTTTCTCAGTGTCTTTTTTCGTTGGAATATGATCTCTTCGGTGGGTGCATCAATGTTCTCGTATCGTAGCCGGCAAAGATCTCCGAAATTCAGTCCGTTGCAATAGAACATGAAAACGAATATATCCCTGGCGGTCGTAAGAACATGATTATCGGTTTCATAATCTTCAACTTCCCAAATATCTTCTATCGATAAGGCAATATCCCTTCTGCCACCTTCCGGGATGACATATTTACCTCTTTCTATGCCGAATGGGTATTTTATTCCAGTTAAGTACGGTTCTTCCCCTTCACTATTGTTGATAATAGCTCTCAATGTCCGCATGTAAATACCGATCGTTGCGTAAGAGATCTCTGATTCTACCCAGAATTTTTCACACTCATTCAGGAATTGTGGTGTTATTTCATCAAAAGTGATTTTTTCATTGATAATCAATACATTTTTACCGACTTTGATGTTTTTTTTCTTGATACACAAGGCTACAAATGCTATTTTATCATCTCTCTTTTTGATTAATTTATAATGCTTGAACCGCATCAAGGCATTGTAGGTAGACTGGTAGATGGAAGCATTTCCGATTTTGTAATCAGCTTTCAATGAATCTATCCTTTTTTGAAAAGCATTGTTAACACTGAGATAATCTGCTCCACGTGTTAATTTTAAGTTCAATGCTTCAAAAGTAAATGTGTTGTTAATAGCGAATTCATCAATCAAAGGTCGCAGGGTATTGTCAAAATATCCTTGAAATGTCTCTTTGATGGAATTGTGCTTGCGAAGTTGCTTGTTTAAAATATCATCCCATTCACCAGCCGTGAAATATCTGCCAGTGAAGTATAAGACTGATTTTCGCTTGTAAGTGATCTGCCAATAAATCGCTCTCTCTTCATGATCCTCTTTGGTAACTTTCTTCCTGATTAGCTTTATCCCGATACCGTTATTTCTGTAATGAATCATCTAATAGTGGTGTAAAGAATGATTAAATATGCCTTAGTAATAGATGTTAATGTTTATAATACAGTTATATAACCTGTATTATTTAGTCGAGCTCTAGTCGAGCAAAGGTATAAAAATAACCAAAGATAACCATATATGAAGATATTAATTAACATTGTTAAAACTTTAATAATCAAATTATCAGACAATTAATAAATAATGAAAAGTATCCAAAAACACCACTAATCGCCTTCTAAGCTGTGGGTCCTGGGTTCGAATCCCAGCCTGATCACGTTAGAAACGAAACACTTATCAATGAATGTTGGTAAGTGTTTTTATTTTCTAGTCGAGCTCTAGTCGAGCAAAGTTCAAAATTATTAAGTAACAACCAAAAATTACAAAAGATATTCCCATGATATTTGTTCTTTCACATACATTTTTAGAATGTTCAAACTCAATTCAAGCTTAAGAATTTGAATAAGATTACCAAAATCTGAAAAAACACTTTTAATTACACAACTCTACCAATCAGACAAATCATCAATGTTGTACGATAAGAATTGCCGTCGTATTCTCCTCTATACACAAAAAACCTGCCTTGTCCCAATTTTGTCAATTGATATTTTAACTATATTTGTATTAAATGCGCTGTAGGCCATTATTTTCAGATGATCATTATTTTTTGCATAATAGTTTTTGTCCGTTTTTTGGTTGAATAGAAAGGCATTATTAACACACTTCAGCAAATAGGGTTTTGGGCACTCGGTGCCGACTTCTGAACTGCATTAACAGAGAGTTAAGCATTGAAAATTTTATTCAGAAACCATTCACTTCACACTAATAAAATGGTTATGAGAGCGAAAGAATACCTTGAAATCAACAGAAAGAAAATTTGTCATTACGAACTGGTGAAAAAATCCATTTACGATCTTTACCCCTTAAGAACAGACAAGCACCAAACAGAAGAGTATTTTAACCGTTATCTTTTTGCCGATATAAGATACCGGATACATCTTCAAAACAATAAATCCGAAACAGAGTTCCGGGAAGAAGAAGACGAGATCAACCGGTCCATAGCCAATCTTATCAGGCTAAAGATATTAAATGCCATTTATCGAGATGAAACATTTATTTACGCATACAACATCATTATAGAGGAAGAAACCCAAAATGACTATCCCATATTGATGTCCTACAAAATCAAGGAAGAAAATTATTCTACGCCTTTCAGGATTGAACTTGAGTGTAAAAAGTATAAAGAAGATTATCCAAAGACTAACCTGGCCGATTATTTACTGGATGATGATAATCTTGAGTTTTACAACCATAGAAAATTTGAAATCTTAAAAGATGAGGAATGGTGGTTGAATGCTTTCAATATGTCGTATGAGTTATTCGACCGTGCTCGTGTACTAGCCAGTGATCCCTTTAAAACCCAGTACATGGTCAAAAATATTTATTTCAACGATAAGCAGCTCGAGAAAACCGTCGTAGACATTTTCCAAAACCTGCTTGTTAATTACACATACGATCTGACTGATGTACAAAATAAAAAATTAGGAATGTTGTCCGATAAAATCTATGAGTATGGAGATGAGCGATTCATGAAGATTGATGACGCCTACCTGAAAAACATCGAGAAACTAGATCTCCGTGAATTGAATTGGGTAAAAGCTACCAGACTTTTTAATTACGAAATAATATACCTTTGGGCAAACCATACAGGTTTCAACCAGGAGCAGAAGCTGAATGTTATTGATCTTATCCAAAAACGCTATAATACAGAAAGACAGAAACATCCCGAAATTTTCATCCATGATCTAGGTCGGTTTTTCACATCACTGCGCGAATTTGTAAAATTCAACTATGTATCCGAACGAAACGAGGGTTATGCAACAAAGATCAAATTAAACAAGCAGGAGCTTGAAGAACTTAAGAAAAACATCATACAAAAAGAGATTGAGATTGAAAAACTCAAAACTGAACTGGCTAAAATAACCGAATCAGTCACGATAAAATCCAACAAGATTGAATTGCTCACAAAAAAACACCGTTCAGAAACCGATCAACTCAGAAAAAAAATTAACGATCTGATACAGGAAAACACAAGTAAAGGAATGACCATGCCGCAACAGGTACTCGCGTTTTATTACCTCTTCAATGAGCTGGGCATAACTTTCAATAACTCAGATAAAACACAGTGGGCAAGATTCATCAACGCATTCACAGGGAAAAATTACCAGAATATCAGGACCGAACTGAACATCGATTTCGATAGCCACAAAACGCAAAAAAACCTTAGGATAATCAAAGACATTTTCTCCGAATTGTTCCCCAGAATAGAGCATCAAATAATTAACGATAGCAAAGAATAAATATGTAGCACTATCGGTAGTAGGGAGTGTAGCCTACAACTCCTACTACAACGGTATTTTTGCTGGTAATATTTGCACCACTGCCTCAACAAAGAGGCGGTGGTTTGCTTTTCTATTGGCACGAAGCAAATCTAGAAGCCTGAAGAAAATGACCGAAAAGACAATCACTTTTAACGATGTGCCGGAGGCGATCTCTTCTCTGATTGCTAAAATAAGCAGACTGGAGAACCTGATAAGCGATGTTGTATCTTCAATTCCCGATGAGATCCAATGGTTGGATATCAATGCACTTTGTGAATATCTGCCAGACAAGCCCGCAAAACAGACAGTCTACGGCTGGGTATGTAATAAATCGATTCCTTATCACAAAAAAGGAAAGAAGCTGCAGTTCCTGAAAAACGAAATCGATCAATGGTTGCTTTCCGATGGAACCGAAGAAGAGGAACCGATAGAATACAACTTTATTCGAAAACAAAGAAAAATCTACAAATGATAACAGATAAAAATCAAACCGACATCCTATCCGAATGGGTTGACTGGATCGATGCGCAAGACATAATGCAGAAACTCCATATCTCACCCCGGACGCTCCAGACCTGGAGAACGAACAACATTCTACCCTTTTCGCGAATCCAGGGAAAGCTCTATTACCGGAAATCCGATATCCTGGCCTTGCTGGACAAGAACTATACGGAGAAAAAGGAAGATCCTTATGACTGCAAACAAGAACAATAATTCCCAAACACCTCAAATAGAAATGGAGTCCAACAATGGTTTTCCTTCTCAAAGATGGGGATTTATCGAAATGCTGGAAATGGACCTGCAGGAATTCAAAAAGCAATTCCAGGCCAATGAAGAGGCACTGAAAATTGATCATTCACAGATACTAAATTCTTTATTTGAACAGATAGATGAGGTGGATTTCCGTCGGGAAGCCGATTTCACGAACGAAGATCAGAAACTCACGAAGAAGCACTACCTGGTTACCTGTATCGAAAAGATTCTGAAAACAGCGAACCGGAACAACTGGGGTATCTGTCGAAATCACGATTTTATATATCTCTATAACGGCGAGTACTGGAGCCTCCTCGATAATATCGAATACCAGACTTTCTTGGGTATAGCTGCGGAGAAAATGGGGGTAGATAGATTTGATGCCCGCTTATACAGCTTCCGAGAACAACTTCTCAAGCAATTCCTGGCCGTGGCAAATTTACCAAATCCTCCTAAATCCGACAAGGTACTGATTAACCTGAAAAACGGAACGTTCGAGATTGATGAGGGAAGATTAAATTTACGTAAACAGGACAGGAACGATTTTATCACCTACCAGCTGCCGTTCTGTTACGATAAAAATGCAGGATGCCCAATATTTATGGATTATCTCAACACTGTTCTACCTGATATCGAACGGCAACAGATCCTGGCCGAGTACCTGGGATATCTGTTCATCAAACCATCGGTATTGAAGCTCGAAAAAGCATTGTTGCTCTACGGCAAAGGAGCAAATGGTAAATCGGTTTTCTTCGAAATAGTCAACTCACTCCTGGGAAATAACAACGTAAGCAGCTATTCACTGCAAAACCTCACCAATGAGAATGGTTACTACCGGGCTATGCTGGCAAACAAACTGCTCAACTATGCCAGCGAAATAAACGGAAAGCTTGAGGCATCCATCTTCAAGCAACTGGTATCCGGGGAGCCGGTAGAAGCACGATTGCCATACGGAGAACCATTCACACTCATAAACTACGCGAAATTGATATTCAACTGCAACGAACTTCCCAGGGAGGTGGAGCAGACGACTGCCTTTTTCCGTAGATTCCTCATCGTTCCTTTCGAAGTAACAATTCCCGAGGATAAACAGGATAAGCAGCTGGCACAGAAAATCATCAGAAATGAATTGTCGGGAGTTTTCAACTGGGTACTGGAGGGTTTGAAGAGGATGCTGAACCAAAAGAATTTTACACAAAGCAATGTAGTGGATAATGTCCTCAAGAAGTATATTAAAGAATCCAATTCGGTCGCGCTGTTCCTCGAAGAAGAGGATTATACAGAATCATATGATGAATATGTGCCTTTAAGAGAATTGTATGTCAAGTACAAATCATTTTGTTACGACGGGAGTTATCACCCAGTATCCAAGCGAAACTTCAGCGAAAGGCTGCGAAACTTGGGAATTGTGCTCGAGAGAAAAAACTTCGGGATGGCAGTCGCTGTTAGAAATACTTTTTTTTAAATGTTACACCTTGGGCACTTACTACACTAATTTCATGTATTTTACCCAAAAAAGGTGTAGCAAGTGTAGTTAGTGCTCCTTTAAAAACTAAATATTTTTCTATGTCATTGTATAAAAGGCCCTATCTTGAACCTTATAAAGGGAAATCCACCCGGCACACCTGTCCTGTTTGTAAAACCAAACAATCATTCACGATCTACATGGACGGAAACACCGGTAAACCTATTCATTCTGTCGTTGGTAAATGCAACCGTGAAATCAAGTGCGGATACCATTATACACCGCGACAATATTTCATTGATCATCCTGAACTGAAACACAATCAAACAAAATTCCAACTTTCCAATAACCGTTCACGTCAACAGATAACGGATAAGCCATGTCAAAACCCATCCCAAATTTCACAGATTCATCACAATCTAACACGATCAAATCACCCGCAGAAAATGAATTTCATTCCCTACAAATACGTAGAAGAATCAGTATCTTATAACTCCAACTTTATTCAATTCTTATGCCACCACTTTCCCATTAAGAAAATTGAAATCGCTGTTGAAAATTATGCTCTTGGGGCCACAAAAAAGAAAGATGTAATCTACTGGCAGATCGACATTAATGGAAAGGTT
>DAIPML010000201.1:0-6465 GCA_036768735.1 Clostridiales bacterium
GATGTGTATTGCTATGATTACAAGATGTTGTTTCCACAATTTTCACAGAAACTTCCGTCCGGAGGGAGCAATTCACCGCACTTTCTGCAAAACTTAGGTCTGGATGCTGAAGTAGGCTGAGTAAGAGGTATACTGTTTTCTGGAACAACAGTAATTTCGGTTTCTTCTAACACATCCGGATCGATGAAGCGTTCTGTATCCAATTCTGCATTAACCATATCCATTAACGTTGAAGCATCGCCCCAGTCGTCGTCATCCCGCCAGCAAATCCAAGATGCGGCGGCATAATCCGCTTTAGCAAAGGCAGGATGTTGCTTACGTTTCGTTGATATAAACTGCAAAACCGCATCTCTGTTATCAGGGGTGCAACTGATGGTTATAACATCTTTTGTGTTGCCGCGAATAGTTATCAATCCGGCACTATCCTCTGTAACAGAGGTAATTTTATACCAAAGGATTGCGTTGCGATCCATAGGTGCCATGCGATAGTCTGTGCCGGGAACAGCCGCATAGCCTATACGAAAACCGGTAATAGCTGTTAGCGGTGCTTTCTTTGGCATGCGTCGCTCTCTTCTTACAAAAATACCCATATCATTAAGCAAATATTCTGACATTATAATGGGAAGAGAACCTGCTGTACTTGTTTGAATCATCCAGTTCATTATATCCATTAAAAAATCATTCCTTTCAAATATCTATATAAGTTTAATTAAATTTTACTTATGCTGTGACGAGCACAAATAGGCTTGTGTACAATTTTTATCATATCATTTTTTACGCTATTTTGGTATGATATAATCATAA
Organism: Clostridiales bacterium; assembly: GCA_036768735.1. Lineage (GTDB taxonomy): Bacteria > Bacillota > Clostridia > DSM-8532 > DSM-8532 > JAAYGP01. The sequence goes on from DAIPML010000201.1 coordinate 805, forward strand.
ATAAAACTTTTCCTGGATTATAGTTTTTATTCTGAAAACCAGATCCTGACTGTTTGCAGCTTTGCGGTGCTATGGTATGAGTTAATTTGTATGCTTGGAGGTTTTTCATGAAAATACATATAGCTAAATTTGGGTGCACGTTGGTGTTGGTGCTAATTTGTTTATTGCCGCTGTTGACTTTGACAGCAGTTGGTGAAGAGTACGACACTCGATGCGGGGTTTGTGGACAGGACAATCCTCAATGGCTGAATGAAAACACAGTGCATTACTGCAAAAAGTGTGGTGCATTGGGTTACCCGACCCTTATTTCTGATAAAAATGAAACCGGAACAACCAGACCTGACAATGCTGATAAAGAAGGGTACTCGTCATATGAGAACGAGGAAGACGGAGATATTCCGTTTGAGGTAGTGATTGGAGGAGCTGCTGCGGTTGTGGTGGTTGCAACAGCAATGGCAAAAAAGAAGAAAAAATCCGGAAAGACCAAAGTTCAAAAAACACCTGTTCCACCAAGACCATCAACAGCATCAAAACCTTCAAATCGACGGGAGAAGCCAAAAGAAGAGAAGCCGGTAGGGTATATTCTACAGCTGTCACAAGACAGTATTGTACTAACTGACAGTGAAAAAGTGGTAATTGGTATTCGCGTAATGAGAGTTGCAGACAACGGACAAACTACTGTTGCTTCTAATGCAGAAATAAGTCTGCAGCAACAGAAAGATACGCGCCTCCTACTGGCTCCGCACTTCATAATGTGATGGGAGTGCAGCACACAGAAGGGAGTATTGTATGGATAACCGCATTGCCGAAGTTGAAAAAATGATAGCTGATTGCAATGCTCGTACACAGAACCAGAGACAGTTATCAGCCCAATCAATACAAAACTGGAAGACAATTTTGGAAGCAATCGAAAAAATCCAAAAGGCCGCAGTTGCATCAATGGTGGATCCAGAGAGGGGGAAAGTGCCAACACAGGATCAACTGAAATCAGAGGGAAAAGCAAAGCGGTTTCAGGGACAACAGGAATCCGACATTGCTTTATTTTGCACTAAATGCGGAATGTCACTTAAGTCAGGAGTCAGATTTTGCAGATACTGTGGCACACGTGTACGAGCGCTTTGAGCGAGGTTAGTAATAAAGGAAAGTATGAATAACATAAAAATTATTCCTGTATGCTATACTATATAAGTTATATAAGTTGAACATTTTTCTAATGCTAAAATTATACCGGTAATAAGCTAGCCAAATTTTGAAAGCTTCAGTCGCATCGCTCATTCAGCTTTTAAAATTAGTTTAATATTATGAAGTGGGCGTAAATATTTGGAAGGGATGTATGATTTAGTTGTTCACTACATCATACAAAATTATTATGGACAGAAAAATTAAAGCTCCCCTCTCTGTTGAGGATGTAAATACACTTAAAGCGGGGGATATGGTTCTTTTTTCAGGAACAATTTACACTGCAAGAGACGCAGCCCACAAGAAGATGATTGAATTAATTCAAGATGGTAAACCTCTGCCTTTTGATGTAAAGAATCAGGTTATCTATTATGTTGGGCCATGTCCTGCTCCGGAAGGCATGGTTATCGGTTCTGCAGGCCCTACAACAAGCGGCAGGATGGATAAATATGCACCTGTTCTTATAGAAATGGGTTTAGCGGGGATGATAGGAAAGGGAGAGAGGGATAAGGGCGTCGTCAATGCAATGAAAAAGCATGGAGCAGTGTATTTTGGTGCTGTCGGAGGAGCTGCAGCTTTGATCTCTAAAAGCATTAAAAGCCAAGAAATAGTTGCGTTTGAGGAACTTGGCACCGAAGCTGTCAGAAGACTTGAAGTTGTTGATTTTCCGGTTATTGTTGTAATAGACCGTTTTGGAAATAATCTATATGAAACAGGTCGAGAGCAATACGCTAAAAACTGATAAATTTATAACAAAATGACCCTAAGACCGTGCTTTATAATGGATAAATTAGAAGACCCCCGACTCTAAACTACCTTATTCACGACATTGAAAGTGTAGGTCACTTCTTCGCATATTTATGTTAGCTAAATCAAAGTTGATTATAAAGGTGAAATTAAAGGTGAAATTGAAGGTGAATATATTGGATAAACGAATTCATATACTTACAGGTCATTACGGAAGTGGAAAATCTGAAATCTCCGTAAATTTGGCTATTGATTTATCGAAGAAAGAAAAAAACATTGTTTTTGCTGATCTGGATATTATAAACCCTTATTTTAGAAGCAATGAAGCAAAAAGTATCCTTGAGAAACACAGCATTTCGGTTATGACAACCAAGTACGCCAATACAAATGTTGATATACCGGCTTTAACCGGTGAATTTAGTAAACTCTTAATGAATAAAAGCAAAACTCTTGTTGTGGATGTAGGCGGGGATGACGCCGGAGCGCGGGTTGTTGGCAGATACAAAGACGAAATACCAAAGGATGACGCTTTAATGTATTTCGTCGTTAATTGTTTCAGACCGGAAACCAAAACCATAGATGGTGTTTTGGAGATATTGGATGAAATTAAGGAGGCGTCAGGATTAGAAGTTGACGCGCTTATTAATAATGGTCATCTTATGGAAGATACCACTGCAAACGATATAAAAAAGGGTGTAGAGTTTTCGTTGGAGGTATTCAAAAAAACGGGTATACCAGTTGCTTTTCATGCTATTATGAAAGAAAGTTCATCAAAAATAAACTTTCCAATTACCGAGCCTATTTTGTGGATGGATAAATATATGGGTATTAATAGCATATAATTAATAGATCACCCTTGATTCCGGTCAATAGACCGGTAGTTACGATTAAAATTTACTGTTAAAATCCGCAGAAAATTAAACCCGGGTACCCGCTACTTCACCGGAATGTATAAACTGAACGACACGGGAATAGAACTATGGAATAATATTACATTAACCTTGCATTGATGTATAAAATTGTGTATAATAAATAATTGCGAATTTTAATGAGGTCGATAAATATATATTTTTTTTGGTCTTTAAGTTTTTATAGCATGCTTAAACCATTAGAAAGGAAGAAATGAATGGCACAGGTAACTTTTATTACTGATAAGTGCAAGGGCTGTGCTTTGTGTGTACATGCCTGCCCAAAGCATATAATAAAAATGAACGAGCACGGCCTAAATGAAAAAGGATATCATCCGGCTGAAATAACCGATATGGACAAATGCATCGGTTGCGCATTTTGTGCGACGATATGCCCAGACTGTGTTATTATTGTTGAAAAGTAAAGGAGGCACCAAATGGGTCAGAGGTTATTGATGAAAGGGAATGAAGCACTTGCGGAAGCTGCCATCAGGGCGGGGTGTCTTCACTATTTTGGCTATCCGATCACTCCACAGACAGAGGTAGCACATTATATGGCAAAAAAGCTGCCAAAGGTTGGAGGTGTATTTCTTCAGGCAGAAAGTGAAATAGCAGCAATAAACATGGTTTATGGTGCCGGTAGTGCAGGAATTAGAGTTATGACATCATCATCCAGCCCCGGTATCAGCCTTAAACAGGAAGGGCTGTCTTATATGGCAGGTTCCCAAGTGCCTGCTGTTGTTGTGAATATTGTTCGTGCCGGTCCGGGTCTTGGCGGAATACAGCCTGCCCAGTGTGATTATTTTCAAGCATGCAAAGGTGGCGGTCATGGGGATTACAGGCAAATTGTTCTGGCACCGTCAAGTGTACAGGAGCTTTATGAATTAACTGTTGAGGCTTTTAATCTTGCAGATCGTTATCGCATTGTTGCTATGATTTTAGGAGACGGGATTCTGGGTCAAATGATGGAAGTTGTTGAATTCAAGGATACAGAAACCATTGAGAAGGTTGAAAAACCCTGGGCGGTAACTGGACATGGTGGAAAGCGTGAGCAGAATGTGATAACTTCAATTCACTTAAGCCCCGCAGTTCTTGAAAAAATGAATCAAAATCTGCAGGATAAATATAAGCTTATTACGGAAAAGGAATGTCGCTATGAGCTTTATAACAGCGAGGATGCCGAAATTTTCATTGTTGCATATGGCACTGTAGCGAGGATTGCAAAAAGTGTTATCGAAATGGCAAAAAGTGAAGGTCTAAAGGTTGGTCTTGTTAGACCTATTACATTATGGCCTTTCCCTCAGGAAGTGTTTGATAAAGTCATTGACAAGACAAAGGCTTTCCTAACTGTTGAAATGAGCTCTGGGCAGATGGTTGAGGATGTGAGACTTGCTGTAAACGGGAAAAAGCCCATATACTTTCATGGACGTATGGGCGGTATGGTTCCAAACAAGAACGATATTATGGAAAAAGTCAGAGAAATCTACAGTAAGCATGTTACAGCATAAAGTGAAAAACCGAACGGAGGTAGTTAAATGGCGATTATTTTTCAAAAACCAAAAGCCTTAAAGGATACATCAATGCACTACTGCCCTGGCTGTACTCATGGCATTGCCCACCGCCTTGTAGCAGAAGCCATGGATGATCTTGATATAGAAGGTAATACAATTGGCATAGCATCAGTAGGCTGCTCATATAACAGCTACGATTATTTTGGCTGCGATATGATACAATGCCCTCACGGGCGTGCTCCAGCTGTGGCTACTGGTGTCAAAAGAAGCAATCCAAACAAGATAGTATACACCTACCAGGGCGATGGTGACTTAGCAGCCATAGGAACAGCAGAAATTGTTCATGCTGCAGCCCGTGGTGAGAATATTACAGTTATATTTATTAATAACACAATCTATGGTATGACATCCGGACAGATGGCTCCAACGACGCTTTTAAACCAGTTTTCAACCACAACACCATATGGGCGTCAAGCGGATTTACATGGATTCCCCATTAATGTATGTGAAATGATTGCAACACTTGAGGGAGCTGCATATATCGAAAGAGTATCTCTGCATGATGTAAAGCATATTAGAAAAGCAAAGGAAGCAGTGAAAAAGGCATTTAAGGTGCAGCAAATGAAAAAGGGGTTCGCAATGGTAGAGCTGTTATCCACCTGCCCTACAAACTGGGGGTTGAGTCCTGTTGATTCTCTAAATCGCGTCAAAGACGTAATGATTCCGCATTATCCCCTTGGAGTATTTAAAGGAGAAAGCTTGGAGGTATAGGTAATGGTTCATGAGGTAATTTTAGCAGGATTTGGCGGTCAGGGAATACTGTCGGCCGGAAGATTATTAGCGTATGCAGGAATGCTTGATGGGAAGCAGGTTTCATGGCTACCGTCATACGGACCGGAAATGAGAGGCGGAACCGCTAACAGCAGTGTGGTTATTTCAGACAATCCGGTTGATTCTCCTGTACTTAATAGCGCTGGCTCAATCATTGTTATGAATAAGCCATCACTCGAGAAATTTGAGAGCTTGGTTGATAAAGACGGTATTATTATAATTGACAGCTCTATAATTGATAAGGACGTAACCAGAAAGGATATTAAGTCCTTTAGAATACCCGCAACAGGTATAGCGTCAGAAATGGGAAATATGGCTTTTGCCAACATTGTTCTTTTGGGTAAGCTTATTGCTGAAAAGAGTATAGTGTCCGTAGAAAACTTTGAAAAGGCACTTTACGCAGTTCTTCCGGAAAGAAAACATAGTATGATTCCAAAGGAAATGGAAGTTTTAAAAATAGGAATGGAATACAAGTGAAATAGCAA
>DAIPML010000202.1:0-6460 GCA_036768735.1 Clostridiales bacterium
CGAAAGGTAGTGCTTTCCAACTCAGGATAATCTGCACCAAATTTGACGAAGAACCTAAAAAGTACCCCACATTTCAATTTAAAAGTATACCACTTACAACTATGAATGGATTTTATCCGTTCTTAACAAATGATAAGTATGTATACAAAACAGGAAATCATTATTAGCAGCTATCGTGATGGTAAAAGCCAGCGTACCATAGCCCGCGAACTGCAGATCAGTCGTAAGACTGTCAATAAGTACATTCAGGAGTATGAAGCAACTTTAGAATCCTCGGATTGCAAAGAGACAGCCGGTGCATTATTTTTATCCGGCAATCCGGTCTATAAGATGACTGTACCCCGCGGTAAACTAAAGCTGACAAACGATGTGCAAGAGTTCATAGATAAACTGCTATCTAAAAACAAAGAGAAGCTTGAGCAGGGATTGCAAAAGCAGCTGATGAAAAAGAAAGACATCCATGATGCACTGCTTGACCATGGTTTTGATGTAGGATACACCACGCTGTGCAACTACATAAGGCTTAAAGAGAAGCAGCAGTCATCTAAAGAGGCATATATCCGTCAGGCTTATGCACCTGGTGATATATGTGAATTTGACTGGGGTGAGATTAAACTTTTGATTGGTGGTAAACGCACAAGCTTACAACTTGCTGTTTTCACCAGTGCCTACAGTAACTGGCGGTATGCTTTTATCTATAACCGTCAGGATACACTCGCGTTTATGGAAGCTCATACACGCTTCTTTGAGAAGATTGGCGGTGTATACCGTGAGATGGTTTATGATAATATGCGGGTTGCAGTAGCAAGGTTTGCAGGTAATCATGAGAAAGAACCCACTCGCGCTTTACTGGAGCTTAGAGGTCATTATCAGTTTACTCACCGCTTTACCAACTTCTATCGCGGGAATGAGAAAGGTCACGTAGAGCGCAGCGTGGAGTACGTGCGCCGTAAAGCCTTTGCTCCCAAAGATGATTTTAACTCTGCCCATGAAGCTCAACGGTGGCTTGATTCCACTTTAGAGAGGCTTAACGGGGTTAAACAGCAGGGTACGGGCAAGAGTGCCAATATGCTTCTGGAGGAAGAGAGAAGAGTTCTGGGCAAACATCCGGTATCAGTGATGATTTGCAGTGAACAGATCCAGCTAAGAGCAGATAAATATGCAACCGTCAGCCATCAGGGCAACCGTTACTCTGTACCCGATCATCTGGTAGGCCTGTTTGTTGATGTGAGCATCAGAAGCAGAGAGGTATATATCTTCTTTGAAAATAAACGGGTTGCCATTCATTCCCGTAGCTACAAGCCTCATGACTGGGTAATTGATATAGAACATTACCTTGGCACATTCAAGAAAAAGCCGGGAGCTATTGCCGGAAGCAAGGCTCTGGCAGACAATAATTATCTGAGAGATCTTTATCTCAACTTCTTCCAGGATGAGCCTCGTGAGTTTATTGAACTGTTATCTTACTGCCGTGAACAGATGGTTAGTGAAGAGAAGCTGGAAGAATCAGTAAAGCGATTACTTGGCACCTGTGGTGACAATGTTACTGTCGAGAGGCTGCTAGCTCTTATTGGTAACAAGCATCCTGTAACACCAATAACAGAGACCACAGATAATATAGCCATTAAAGCTAAAGAACAACTAACCTGGATTACCCAATTAATGCATCAAACAAACAACAATGGACAATATAAATCAGCAAATAGCAGAATATAGCAAAGCTCTCAGACTGCCTGTTTTCAGACGAGATTACAAAGTGCTTGCAGCAGAGGCTGCTAAAGAGAGGATCGATTATGAAGAGTACCTTCTAAGACTCATGGAACGTGAGTGGGAAGTTAAGCAGGAGAACCGTAAAAAAGCTCAGATAAGGAATGCCAGGTTCCCTTCCAAAATGTATCTGACTAACCTTGAGCGAGATCAATTGCCACAGGGTGCAAAGGAAAAACTGCCTCTGCTTGAAAGACTGGATTTTATAGCATCATCACAAAATGTGATACTATCCGGTAACCCGGGTACAGGCAAAACACACATAGCGATAGGGATTGGACTTAAAGCCTGTATGCAGGGATACAAAGTATTGTTTACAACCGTACACAGGCTACTGACTCAATTGCGTGAATCGCAGTCCCAAAAGACTTTAAAACAGGTTGAAAATCAATTTGAAAAGTATGACCTGGTAATATGTGATGAGTTTGGTTATATCTCTTTCGATAAACAGGGAGCAGAGCTGTTGTTCAATCATCTCTCTTTGAGAGTGGGAAGAAAATCAACCATCATCACAACAAACTTAGGTTTTGACAGATGGGAGGAGATCTTTGGAGATCCTGTTCTTACGGCAGCGCTTGTAGACAGGCTAACCCATAAGGCTTATCTTGTAAATATGAACGGAGTATCATACAGATTGAAAGAAACGGAAAAAATGATGAAGGAATAATGAAGAAAAAAGTAAAAATAAGAACTCCCGTTAACTCTTGGTGGCGGTACCGCCACCAAGAGTTAAATAAACTTTGAGATTAAATTAAAATGGTATACTTTTGGAATGGAATAATGGTATCCTTTTGGGGTAATATAAACACGAGATATAGAGTTAGAACATAGTATATTAAAAAAAGCCGTTGCCATTTTCTCCAAGACCGATCGATGATATACTCCTTCATAAAGAATAATGAAGGGATATTTCCGATTGACAAAATGTGCAAAGTCCTGGAAGTAGGACGTCGTAGCTATTATTGGTGGAAGCGGTCTTCTGCAAGCAATAAAGCTTTAAGAAAACAGAAGTTCAAAAAGTTGATTACCAGTGTTTATTTTGAGTTTAAGCAACGTTATGGTAGCCCTAGAATTACTGCTGAACTACATAGCAGAGGTTATAATGTATCGCGTATAACAGTGGCTAAGTATATGAAAGAAATGGGACTAAGAAGTAAGTAATTGATAGTGACTCTTTCTTGGGTATGGTAATTTCTGTTCCGTCAATCAGTACGATATAGACATTGTGTGTATCCTGTGTGACGCTCTGGAAGAAATTGTCGCCATCTTCTCCTTTAGCCTTACCCAAATCTGACCATGTTGCACCATTATCAACAGACAGCATCCAATGCTCATTTTCGATCTTTAACTGTGGTATAATACCTTGTGCTAGGATTTTTTCTCCATTAATGTTAGTCATCCAATCACCATCAATAGTCCAATAATAGAGATCATCAGTAAATTGGGTTACTCCAATATTAGGTGTTATACCATCTTGACCATCTGCTCCAGGTGCTCCATTTTCACCATGATAAATAGTTACAGCTCCACTTTTATTAAATGAAATTGTATAACCTATTACCTCCGCTCCTTCTTTGAGAGATGTTGGTGTTCATCTGCGAAGTTAATTTTTCAAGTGCTGCAACCCTGCCTTCAATGTTGTCAATTTGATTTTCCAACCCACTTGTATCTGTACAGGAATTGATTACAATGAATGATAAAATTATTGTGAATAAAAAACGCATATTTCTCATAATTTATTATTTATAAGCAACTTGTCGATTTAAAACTTTTTATATTTTCTTTGGTATCAGTATATATCTCCTGCAATTTACTTATTTTTTAATTTGAAACCAAATAAATTAAGTGCCATTTTGTCTATTGTTTATTCTGTACGACTTCTAACCTCTCGTAATCAATGTTTTTTATCTGAATAAATTCGTTATTTTTGCATCGACTCATCAATTAGTGAATTGATCGGTTAAACACTTTACGGCGGATTGATTATCTGCCGTTCGCCTTTTAATGATCCCTTTTAAAAATTTATAATCAGTGGTGACTTTTAAAAAGATTGATATGGAAGATGAAGAAAAAATAATCGAGAGATTACAACAGGGTTAAAAGAAACAAGAACAAATTAGAGTTATTATTATCGACTATGCTCCTCAATCATTTGCATATTTGAGAATGTGATTTTTGTTTATCGTCCATCGCTTATTTAATATAATGAAGCCAAAACTACTTCGAATTACCACCGTTCCGGTGTCTTTAAAGACTCTTTTGAAGGGTCAACATCGCTTCATGAGCCAAAATGGTTTCGATGTTGTGGGGGTATCGAGCAAAGGAACGGCTCTTAACTATGTGGAGCGTGGGAAAGGGATCCGTGTAGTGGAACTAGAGATGACGCGTACGTTCTCTCCACTGAAGGACCTTAAGGCGTTGTGGAGCTTCTACAGGTTGTGCCGCAAGGAGAGGCCGATGATCGTGCATTCGCATACGCCTAAAGCGGGGATCGTGGGGATGCTGGGGGCTAAGCTGGCAGGTGTGCCTAACCAGCTGCACACGGTGGCGGGGATGCCGCTGATGGTGACTTCGGGGGCGAAGAGATGGGTGTTGGATGTAGTGGAGAAGATTACATACGGGTGCGCCACCAGGGTGTATCCCAATTCGAAAGGGTTGTATGATTTTATTAGGAAGGGTGGGTACGCTCCGGAAAGGAAGGTAAAGGTGATTGCCGAAGGTTCGTCGAACGGTATCGACACGGGGTTTTTTAATCCGGAGGTGATTCCACAGGGCGAGAGGGATCGACTTAAAATGGATCTGGGTATCGGTCCGGAGGATTTCGTGATGGTGTTCGTGGGACGTATGGTGGGCGACAAGGGGGTTAACGAGCTGGTGGGGGCTTTCGAGCGATTGAGGCAACGAGTTTCTACATCGTGCAAGTTGTTGCTGGTGGGATCGCAGGAGCAGGAGCTTGATCCGCTTGAGCAGGTTACGTTAGAGGCTATTCGTGGTAACGGGGATATTATAGCCGTGGGGCACCAGAGTGACGTGAGGCCTTACTTTGCTATATCGGACGCGCTGGTGTTCCCGAGCTACCGGGAGGGTTTTCCGAACGTGGTGATGCAGGCGGCTGCCATGGGGTTGCCGAGTATCGTGACGGACATTAACGGGTGCAACGAGATCATTTCAGGGGGTGTTAACGGGCTGTTGGTTACACCAAAAGATGTGAATGCTTTGACGGGTGCCATGGAGTTTCTGCTTCAGGATCCCGCAGAAGTGGATAGGATGGCCAAGAACGCTCGTCCATTAATAACTTCACGCTACGAGCAGCAGGTGGTGTGGGAGGCGATTTTGGAGGAATATAGGGGGTTGATGGGTCGCTAAACGATATCATGAAACATTTTAAATGGGTGATACGTTTAATATAAACAGAATTCTTGTTGACGTTATGACGCTACCTTAAAGCAATAAATGCCTTTGTTTCTTGTATTATATTAGAAATATGCATATTTTTGCCATACGTTAAATCAAACATGAGTTAGAGCAATTATTCATTAAAGGTATTTGACAAGCATGTTAATGTTCCCCATGCCTTGTGCCTCTAGAATACATACTTTCTCAGGGGATCAGAAAGTTCATTACAAATTTATAGCATGAAGAAAATTATAATCGGATTTATCGCGGTAGTTGTATTAGCTAGTTGTGGAGGTACCAGATTTGCAGTTACTACCGGAGGAGAGAATTTACAGGCGTTAACGAAGGTGACAGATGGAGAGGAACCTAGCATAACGCCGTTTGGGGGGGATGATGGGCAAGATCTTTATTTTGCTGTTCAAGAAAAGAAAAAGTATTACAACATTTACAAAAAGGAGAACCCTTTTTCGAATGCCATGAGCCAAAAGACAAGCGGAAAGAATTACAATTACAGTCCAACTTATTGTAAGGTATCCGACAGAATTGCTTTCAGGTGTCAAAACGAGGGAAGTAATACTTCTGATATATTCATGATGCCCAATACAAGGGGGAAGGCCTTGACCCAAGTCACGGAAAGTACGGATGCATTCGAGAACAATCCTTGCTTCTCAAAAGATGGTAAATGGTTGGTTTACGATAAACAATCTTACGCTATAGCAAAGAAGATTGACCTAGGAACGCTTCTTGGCTTAGGTGTTTCAACGAAACTCATTGAAAGCAGTGAAATTTGGATGAAAAATCTGGAAACAGGTGAAACTATCTTGATGGGTACTGGATATCAACCTACTTTTTCGCCAGATGGACAATTAATTGCTTTTGTGAGATATTCATCGGATGCGAAGAGCTGCAATATCTGGACAATGAATTTGGAGGGGGATAACCAAGTTCAGATTACAGATGCGAAGAAAGGGTATGCTTTTTATCCTAGATGGAGTCCGGATGGTAAAAAGATTGTATTCCAAGCAAGCAAGAAGGAAAAGAAAGATGCTGATATATACACGGTGGACATCGACGGGAATAACCTTACGCAAATTACTGTGAATAAATCTCATGATGGTACACCTTACTGGACTAATGATAACTATCTCTACTTTGTATCGGATAGAGGTAATAAAAAAGGCAATTACCAGATCTGGCGTTTTAAAATGAATTGATCTGTAGTTTTATTTCAATAATAGCATTCACTGTTGTCCGATAAAACTTTTTTCTGAAGAAGTACGAGGGCAAATCTGAGTTT
>DAIPML010000203.1:0-6454 GCA_036768735.1 Clostridiales bacterium
CTTTGCGTAAAACAATTTCAACTTTTTTCTCGTTAAAACAATTTTAGCAGATTTTAAACTGTGGGTAAGTTTTTATATAATCAGTCTAAATTTTATTCAATTAGCTTAAAATCCGCATTCCTTCGTTGAAAAAAAGTTTATCCACAATTTTCGGTGTATTTTAGTTTCGCAATATCCTATTAAAAAAGAATAGCCAATTACGAAATTCTAAAACCCTTGATTTTACTTGCCTTGTAGGAAGATATCCGCTAATTTTCCGCCCTGGACTATTATTTTCCCGCCGACAATAGTTGTGTCCACTTTTCCTGTAACAGGATAACCATGATAGGGTGAATTTTTACTTTTTGATACCAGCTTTGTAACATCAATCTTGTAGCTCGTTGACGGATCAAATATAGTTATATCAGCTGATTTCCCGACCGCAAGCTCTCCTTTGTCAATTTTCAATATGTCAGCAGGACCTTTACATAGCTTCCATACAAGCTCGCACATAGACAATTTTCCTGTTAAAACAAGAGCTGTATATGATAGCGCTAATGCGGTTTCAAACCCTACAATTCCATTAGCGGCTTTATCAAATTCCACATTCTTTTCATCATCATGATGAGGTGCATGGTCTGTAGCGATTATATCAACTGTTCCGTCAATTAATCCTTTAATAACCGCTTCAACATCCTCTTCATTCCGTAGTGGAGGATTAACCTTAGCCATTGTATTATAGCCTTCACAGGAGCTCTCGGTAAGAGTAAAGTAATGCGGGCAGGTTTCAGCGGTTACTCTTACCCCCCTTTCCTTTGCATTGCGGATTAAATCCACTCCTAATTCGGTACTTACATGGCAAATATGAACCGGAACCTGTGTGCGTTCGGACAAAATTATATCCCGGGCAATCATTATTTCTTCACAGGCTTTTGATATACCTCTAAGCCCCATCATGGTTGATAAAGCTCCCTCATTCATGACTCCTCCCTCTGCGAGGTCAGAATCCTCAGAATGGCAAATCACGGCTACATCAAACATTTTGGCGTATTGCATGACCTTTCTCATAACTGACGATTTTATCACAGAATGGCCGTCATCAGATACCCCAACAATACCTGCTTCTTTCATTTCACCGATTTCAGCAAGCTCTTCACCAAGCTGACCCTTTGTCATAGCACCTATTGGGAAAACATTAACATAACCTTCTTTTGTTGCTTTGTCTATGATGTATCGAATAATTGCTTTATTGTCCGCTACCGGGTTTGTGTTGGCCATACAGGCAACAGAAGTGAAACCACCATATGCAGCGCTCATTGTTCCGGATTTAATGTCTTCTTTGTACTCATATCCCGGATCACGCAGATGGCAGTGAGCGTCCACTAGACCGGGAAGTACATAACAGCCTTTTGCATCAATCACTTGTTCTGAGTCTGCATCAAGCTCTTCATCGATTGCAGTAATAATTCCGTCTTCCACAAGTATATTCTGCCTTTTCTCTTCCCTATGAGTGACGATAATACCGTTTTTTATTAATATTTTCATCTTATCCTCCAATCCGCTGCTTTATACGGATTAATCCTTACCTGTAAGCATATACAGTAAAGCCATTCTTATTGCGACACCATTTGTAACCTGCTCATTTATGGCAGAATTTTTCCCGTCAATTATAGCTGAAGTCATTTCAACTCCACGATTTACAGGACCCGGATGCATAATCAATGCATTATTTTTTGCATATTTCAATTTTTCCGGGTTGATTCCAAAATATTTTGCGTATTCAGCCTGTGAAGGGAAGAGTGCTTTTTTCTGCCTCTCTAATTGTACCCGTAGTCCCATAACCACATCAGAATTTCCTATAGCATCTTCTAAGGTTGGTGTTACCTTTGCACCCATTTTCTCTATTTCTACCGGCATCATTGTGGCAGGCCCATATACAACAGGAACTGCACCCATTTTACATAGCCCTATAATATTACTCCGTGCAACCCGGCTATGAAAAACATCTCCTATAATCGCAACCTTTAAACCATCAAGTTTTCCAAAATGCTTACGCATTGTAAACAAATCAAGAAGAGCCTGGGTTGGGTGCTCATGCATACCGTCACCTGCGTTTATTACCGATGCTTTTATATGTTTTGCCAAATGATGCGGAGCTCCCGACATGTTATGACGAATTATAACCACATCAGCTCCCATGGAGTCAAGGGTCATTCCCGTATCCCTTAGCGTTTCGCCTTTTTCAACACTGCTCCCATTTGATGTTATGTTTACCGTATCCGCACTCATATATTTTGCTGCTAACTCAAATGATACTCTTGTCCGCGTACTGTTTTCATAAAACAAGGTTAAAACAGTCTTCCCACGAAGGTAGTGAACTTTTTTTGTATCACTTAATACGATTTTTCTCATATCCTCCGCAACGTCCAGTATTGATGTAATCTCATTTGCAGACAGCTCTTGAAGACCTAAGACATCCTTTTTTTCAAGCCTCATTCCGCAACTCACCTTTTCCTTTCGCAATCGAGCAAGGTAACTTATTTAAAAAAATAGTAAGACTGAATGTCTTACTATTTATAATAAATCTTTTATTATATTTTTTGAATAATTAAAAAAGGAAACACGTTGGCTAAGTATTTCAAATATTTTTTTCTTACTTTTCCTAAATCCAATTCTCTTAAAACCAGACAATTTCGTTTCCTCCATTTCTATATCTTTGCTATACTAACACAAAAAATTACGGATGTCTACATAAAATTCTATAATTATTTTTTTTATTTCCTAAATGCTTTGGGAACCATTTCCGGTTGAAATAATCAACATATTATGTTAACCTATATTTAAATTACTGTTATGTAAGCTGCTGCTCTATCTCTTTATTTGAAGCAGTTCTTACATATTATACTATATATGTTGAATTAGACCCGCTGGAACGCTCCGACTGAGCGACCCGTAATGTTTTGACTCATCGCCTGTTGTGAGAAATAGGTACACGCTACCTATAGAGGTGGGAGACATCTGAGCGTCGTTATTTTTTTGGTTGTGCCTAAACAACCGGATATGAATTATTTAATGTCTGTATATATTGAATTTTAAAATTAAATTTTATAGAGTGTTATATCGTACTATGAAAATGATGCGGAAGGAGATTGGAAATGCAGCAGCATATACAAACAATACAAAAAAGATTTAACCAGTTAAGAAAGATATCTAAAATAATAATCAAAATTGGCTTTATTTGTCTTTTTACTTTAGCAGGTATGGCTGCAGTTTTAGCTGTTTGGGATATGCTTACTCCAAGGGTATATATTGAAATGCCTCTGTTGATTCAGTCTCTTTTCACATATGGTTTTTACCTATGGGCAGAGTTGATAATAGGCGCACTTATATTGGATTATGTCTTTCAGTGATCTGATTATCCCCGGGAAGTCATGAAGTGACTTCCTGATGAAAATTAGGAATTTAAATTTCATCAGCCTCCGAAAGAAGGATAACAACTTACCTCTCTGCATCAATTAGATTTGAATAGCATCAAGAAAAAGCTTTAAATCATCCTCAGAAATATATAATAATACTCGAGCAGGGAACTGTTCTTGATTGTTATCAAGAAAATCAAACTCAATTTTATGTTCATCGCAATATGTTGTAAGAAATTCCAGCTCAACTTCATTTTCGACCGTAATAACAGGGTAGTAAGCACTTTCCATTCAGTTTTCCTCCCCTTTTTACTAATAAATGATAATATGGTTATCACCCATAAAGTCACAAAGTGACTTTATGATAAAATTTAAGACTTCTTGAATTTTATCAGCCTTCTTCCAAATGCCGGATAACCATATTGTGATTACACCAGGTTGCAGCGAGCTGCAACTTCCTGCCGTTAAACCTGTAGGAAAAAGTCGTTTCACGACTTTCTGGGGAGCAATCATAATATTTATACAAAAATAGAATCAAGTTTAATGTTATGTCAGGTTATAATTCGAATTCATATATTTATTCTTAAAGGAAATTTCTCTACTTCATTGTATCATGATTAAGGTTGATTCTGCAATCAGAACCAGACCACAGAATGTTCTCCTGCAATTGCTTTTCTAATTCTTCTTTGCAGTTATATGAGTCACCGATGAAGGTTCAAAAAAGGGGGTTAAGCTTTTGACCGGGATTGCCGGTTATTTTTTTGCAAAAAATAAGGAGTAGTTATTGACATATGCCATAAACGGGGTATAATAAAAATAGATGGCATATGTCAGAAACCATAAGGAGGTGAATAACATGCCAAGAAGGGATGGAACCGGCCCAATGGGTGCTGGTTCAATAACTGGAAGAGGTTTGGGAATTTGCACAGGTGCTAATGCAGTAAAGTATGGAGCTGGTCTCGGAATGGGATTAGGTCTTGGACTTGCTTGCAGACGCTGTTTTGGTCATGGCTTTGGTAGAGGTTTTGCAGTTAACCAGACCTCCTCGAAAACACAAAAAGAGCTGCTCAATGAACAGAAAACCATGTTGCAGGATCGACTTAAAGTTATCGATAAGCAATTAGAGAGCTTATAATGGGCATCAGGGATAACCGGAGGACGCTCTGGTTAATTCTGATTAGGATTGAGGTGATGAATTATGGCGAGACCGATGAAGTGGAGAAAAGTTTGCTGCTTGCCTGAAAGCAATAGATTTGGACCTCTTGATTCACCAGCAGATACAAAAAATAATGTAATCATGACCGTTGACGAGTATGAAACCATAAGGCTTATCGATTTGGAGGGCTTTACACAAGAAGAGTGCGCCACTCAGATGAATGTGGCCCGTAGTACTGTTCAAGGCATTTATATCGAGGCCAGAAAAAAGCTGGCTGAATCATTAGTTAACGGAAAGGTACTGTCGATTGAGGGTGGTGAATACCGGCTTTGTGACGGCTTGGGTAACGGTTGCGGTCGTGGCTGTCATAGGCATAGGCGTGGTCGATGCTTTACAGATGATGAGAATCGAGGTGGCTGATTATATATTCAGAAAAAGTAATCGACCATTTTATGTGCCCTCAAAATGCTCATAGTATGCCGGATGCAGATGCTGAAGGAAGCTACGGGGATCCCTCTTGCGGGGATTATTTGACCGTTTATTTAAAGGTAAAAGATAATCGCATAGAGGAAATCAGCTATCTTGTGTTTGGCTGTTGTGCTTCAATTGCGACGTCCAGCATGACATCGCTATTAGCAAAGGGTAAAACCTTAGAGGAAGCGTTGAATATCACAGAAGAAGATATTGTTGGGGCATTAGATGGTCTTCCTGAAAATAAGCTCCATTGCTCAAACTTGGGAGCAAGTGCATTGCACAATGC
The DNA here is from genome assembly GCA_036768735.1 of Clostridiales bacterium. Classification (GTDB taxonomy): domain Bacteria; phylum Bacillota; class Clostridia; order DSM-8532; family DSM-8532; genus JAAYGP01. The sequence goes on from DAIPML010000203.1 coordinate 5,312, forward strand.
AATCAACAACTATTTAGAAATTAAAAGAACGGAGGATTCTTATGAAAATAGCAATTCCAGTAGATGAGGGCACCGGTGATGTTGCACTTACGGTATTTCAATCTATTGCTGTTGACGGGATTATCGTTGTGACCTCACCACAGGAGCTGGTATCGATGATTGTTTCAAAAGCTGTCAAGATGGCCGAGATGATGAATATCCCTATTATCGGTCTGGTGGAAAACATGTCCTATTTTAAATGCCCTGACAATGGCAAGGATTATCAGATATTTGGCGAAAGCCACATTGAAGAAATTGCTGATAAGCATAATTTAAAGGTTCTTGCTAAACTACCTATTGACCCGAAAATTTCTGCTGCATGTGACAAGGGTATGATAGAGCTTTTCGATGGGAATTGGCTTGAGCCTGTTGCGAAAATATTAGAAAAAATGGAGGAAAACTAAAATGATGAAAATTGCTGTAGCAAGCGAAAACGGAATGGTAACTGAGCACTTTGGACATTGCGAAGGGTTTATGATTTTTGACACTGAAAATAATCAAATTGTCAAAAGTGAAACCATTGCCAATCCCGGACACAGACCAGGTTTTTTGCCTAACTTCTTGAATGATATGGGTGTTAATGTAATTATTTCAGGTGGCATGGGTGGCGGAGCTATTGACATCTTTATTGAAAAAAACATTGAGGTTATTGTTGGAGCAAGAGGTAATGCCAAAGCAGCTGTAGAAGCATACCTGCAAGGTTCTCTAAAATCTACCGGTTCCGTTTGTCATGAACATAAGCATCATGATGAATGTGGCGAATAATGTGCTTCATTGTTTGAAAACTCCGATACATGCATAGCTTATAGAGTAATAAATAGCTCCTCACCACGGATTCCTAAAAACCGTGATGAGGAGTTTAGGCTCCTTTGTTTTATAGCTTTGTTTATTATGATTATCAAGTTAAGTTTTACAGTTCAATATGTGTTTTTCAATTTTAATGTTTTACAGCTATATAAGTTGAACTAAATTTTCCTTATGCTGTGACGAGCAAATAACAGATGGAGTAGGTGTTTTTGCGAAGCCACAGCCTTAGGAAATGTTCAACTTTATGCCTTCTTCAACGTCTTTTTCATACTCGCATTTCTCCACATCAGCCATAAT
>DAIPML010000204.1:0-6423 GCA_036768735.1 Clostridiales bacterium
GCAGTTAAACCTGCAGGAAAAAGTCGTTTCACGACTTTCTGGGGAGCAATCATAGTATTATTTAATTTATATAGAACAAGTGTTTCAATTAATAATTGGTATATCAAACAATAATAAATTCATTTTTCATACAAATAAGGCGGTGTAACATGGAAGACAGAGAAAAACTGCAAGGCAAGAGCCTAGAAGATTTGCGGTATATTGCAAAAGTAATGGGAGTTAAAAGTATAACCCGCTACAGAAAGCAAGAACTGGTAGAAAAGATTTTAGCTATCGGTGAGGGTAAGATAGAAACAGCTAAATTGGATCAGGAAGTTGCCCCAACCCCAAAAAGGCCGGGGAGGCCTAAAAAGATTAGGGAAGAAGCTGAAAACAAAGAAACCCCTTCGGAAGAAAAAGAGGTTGAACCTCAGCAAAATGTTAATGAGGAGACAGATGAGGTTAAGTCTTATTCAGAGAAGAAAAGAATCCGAAGACTAAGTGAACCTGAAATAAGAAAGCCTGTTAGGCTGGGACGCCCACCTGCGGTAAAACTGGAAGAAGAGCCTCAAGCTTTCACAGAGGACAAAAAAGAGCCTGAAGCAAACCAGGAAGAACAAACATATCCTGTTGAAGCAGACAAAGAATCGCAGAATAGCGCCAAACCAGACGAAGAGCCTACTGTAGCTGAGGACGTGGAAGATGATACTCAAGAAAGCACACCTCCACTGAAAAATGAAGATGCTGCCGAAGCGAAGGAGGATTATCAGGAAAAATCTGAAAACTCCAGAGACTACCGGGAAAACAACTCAAGGTATGGCTATAACAGAGATTTATCGCGGATAGAAAGTGATGAACCTGTTAGCGGAATACTTGAGGTTTTGCCTGATGGATATGGTTTCTTAAGAGGTCAAAATTATTTGTCCGGCTCTCGAGATATATATGTTTCACCATCGCAAATCAGACGATTTAATCTAAAAACAGGTGACAAAGTTGTCGGAAAAGGCAGGATACAAAAAGAGGGAGAGAAATTCCAAGCACTTTTATATGTGCTGTCGGTAAACGGTGAATCTCCGGAAATGGCACAGCGACGCAGACCGTTTGAGCAATTAACCCCAATATATCCTGAAAAGAGAATTACACTTGAAACCGAACCTAAGGAGCTTTCAACACGTTTGATAGATTTAATTGCACCTATAGGTAAAGGCCAAAGAGGTTTAATTGTTTCTCCACCAAAAGCCGGTAAAACTATTCTTTTGAAAAAAATCGCTAACGCAATTACTCAAAAACATGATGATATTGAATTAATAGTCCTTCTTATAGATGAAAGACCTGAAGAAGTAACCGACATGCAACGTTCTATTAAAGGGGATGTTATTTACAGTACATTTGATGAGCTTCCTGAGCATCACATAAAGGTTGCGGAGATGGTTCTGGAAAGAGCTCAAAGGCTTGTAGAACAAAAAAAGGATGTTGTTATACTGCTAGACAGTATTACACGTATGGCCAGAGCATATAATATGACTATTCCTCCAACAGGAAGAACCTTAACCGGAGGTCTTGATCCCGGAGCATTACACAAACCCAAACGCTTTTTCGGTTCAGCACGGAATATCGAATTTGGCGGAAGCCTTACCATCATTGCCACAGCGTTAATAGACACCGGGAGCCGAATGGACGATGTAATTTATGAGGAGTTTAAGGGCACAGGCAATATGGAACTGCATCTTGACAGAAAGCTTTCAGAAAAGCGTATATTCCCTGCTATTGATATTAATCGTTCCGGAACAAGACGCGAGGAAATGCTTTTAAGCCAGCGCGAGCTTGAATCGATATGGGCAATTCGTAAAGCTATGAGTAATATGGGCACAACCGAGGTTGCTGAAATGATCGTAAATCGTTTGGTACAAACAAAAACAAACGAAGAATTCATTAACGGTATAAATCTTACATTTATACAAAAAGAAAAAAACAATTACGACTCAATTTATAAATAACTTTAGCTTCATCTAAAAATCAAAACCCGTCCGTATAAAGTCAAATATACGGACGGGTTTGACTATATATACGGGGTATCACATTTCTGTTGTATTTTTATACATTTTAAATGTATAATATATATTGATTGCTTCCTGGATAGTTGAGAAACGATTTTTCCTGCAGGTAAACCTGTAAGAAGTTGCAGCAAGCCGCAATTGGGTAATAACAATATGGTTATCCGGCCTTCTTACGAAGGCTGAAGATATTTAAGATGTCTTAAATTTTATCAGAAGTCTGGTTTTCTGGAAGATAACCATATAATGAGTAATTGGAGGGAAAGTATTTTTTATGGCAAAAACGCAGATAGGCATTTTTGTGAACAAGAAAAAAGATAAGGATCTTATTATTACCAAACGAGTCATTGAATTTATAAAAAAATATGGTATGGATCCTCTTTTTGCAGATATCGGGTCAAGCACTTCGGAAATGCCGATGTCATATGCCGACACATATGTTATGGAACATTCTGATTATGTTGTTTCGTTGGGTGGCGATGGAACTTTTTTAAGTACAGCCCGTGCCATTTACGATTATGATATTCCTGTTTTGGGTATTAACCTTGGTACTGTTGGATTTTTGGCTGAGGTTGAAATCAATGAGATCGAAAAGGCCATTGAACGTTTGTCAAAGGGTAGTTTTGAGTTGAAAAACAGAATGGTTTTATCAGCAGCTGTAGAGAGAAACAAAGAGATAGTTTTTGAAAGTATAGCCTTAAACGATGTGGCAGTCTCAAGGGTCGGTTTGTCTCGCATTATTCGCTTAAGAGTTTCCGTAGACGGACAATATATAGATTCTTTTCCCGGTGACGGTGTAATCGTTTCAACGCCCACAGGTTCAACCGCTTATACATTATCTGCAGGTGGGCCTATTGTACAACCTGATATGCGTTTAATGATCACAACACCAATTTGCCCTCATATTCTATATTCAAGATCTTTTATTACAAGCCCTGATAGAGAGTTGAACTTATCTGTTAGCGATGATTACCCGGACAGCGCAACAATGACAATGGATGGTCAGGAAGGCTTTAATATTATTGCCGGTGACAGGATTACAATAAAACAAGCGGATAAGGACATCCGTTTTATTTCAATAAGTGACATAAATTTTTATGACGTTCTGCGGGCAAAAATACGCACTAGAAGTGAAGATTAGTGAAAGGTGGCATGACAGTCTATGAAATATAACCGGCATGCAAAAATTCTGGATATTATTGAAAACTATGATGTTTCTACTCAGGATGAATTAGCGGAAAAGCTTAGGGAGCAAGGGCTAGATGTTACACAGGCAACCATCTCCCGTGATATTAAAGAATTACGTCTGGTTAAGGTGATGGATTCGGAAGGCAAAACAAAATATACTGTAATAAATAATGATTCCGGTGTTTTAAGTGAAAAACTGCTTTCCGTTTTAAGGGGCGGATATGTATCAAGTGATTACGCAAACAATATCCTGGTTATAAAAACTCTGCCGGGAATGGCATCAGCAGTTGCATCGTCAATCGACTCCCTTGGCTGGATGGCGATAATCGGAACAATTGCAGGAGATGACACAATAATGATAATCACAAGAGCTGAGCGGATTGCAGAAGAATTGCAAGAGAAGATATCTCAGCTTCTCAGGGGGGAATAGGTTATGATCATCCAATTGTCGGTGGGGAATGTGGCTATAATTGAAAAACTGACAATAGAGCTTGAGGATGGGCTGAACACTCTTACGGGCGAAACAGGAGCAGGAAAATCCATTTTGATAGATGCTATAAATGCTCTTTTAGGTGGAAGAGTTTCAAGGGATGTAATCCGGATTGGTGAAGAAAAGGCAAAGGTTGAGGCGGTTTTCCACATACCTCCAAAGCTTGTTAATGTTTTAAGTGACATGGGTATCGAAAATCTGGAGGATAACACCATTATTTTATCCAGACAATTTTCGTCATCCGGAAAGAATGTTTGTCGTATTAATGGAAGCTTAGTTACAGTATCGCAGTTAAAAGAGGTTGGAGAGTACCTTATAGATGTTCATGGACAGAACGACAACCAGTCCTTGCTTAGAAATCAAGCCCAGATTGATTATCTGGACAAGTTTTCCGGATCCGCTTTATTATCAGAAAAAGAAGAATACAATAAAATTTTATTGCAGTTCCGTGAGGTTAAGGAAAGCATAAAAAGTTTAAAGGCGATGGAAAAAGAAAGAGCACACCTTGAAGATCTTTACAGGTACCAAGTTAATGAAATAACTGCGGCTGCACTCAAGAAAAATGAGGATGAGGAGCTAATGCACCAAAGTAACCTGTTATCTAATAGTGAAGGCATAATGGAAGCTTTAAATAAGTCCTATACGGCACTTTTCGGAGAAGACGATTTTACGGAAGGTGCCCTTGAGTGTGTACAGAATGCCCAATCCTCTATGGAAACTATTGGCGGGTTATCCCATGAGTTTAAAGAAATATCAAATATTCTTATAGAAGTAACAGATAGAATTGAAGAAGCAGCGCGGAGCATTCGTATTATGAAAGAGCAGGTTAATTATGATCCTAAGCTGCAGGAAATAGTTGAAGAAAGGCTTGCTCTTATTGAATCACTTAAACGCAAATACGGAAACACAGTAGAAGAAATTTTAGAATATGGAGAAAACGCAAAACAAAAGCTTGAAGAGGTTACCGATACGGAAAAGGTTTTGAAAAAACTAAATGCGCAGGCGGAAGCTCTTGACAAAAGTCTGTATTCTAAAGCGAAAAACCTACATAATATGAGAGTGTCAGCAGCTGCAGATTTGAATAAAAAGGTTACATCAGAGCTTTTGGAGCTTGATATGCCAAAAGCAGAATTTAAGGTTGCGATTGAATTTGATGAGAATCGAAAGTATACAGGGATCGGGCTTGACAGCATTGAATTTCTGATTTCTCCAAACCCGGGTGAAGGGCTTAAGCCTCTTAGCAAGATTGCATCCGGTGGTGAGATGTCAAGAATTATGCTGGCGATAAAAACAATACTCGCTGACATTGATGAAATGGATGTACTGATTTTTGATGAAATAGATACCGGTGTAAGCGGAAGAGCTGCTTTGAAAGTTGGAGAGAAGCTACTGGAAATATCTAAAAGGCATCAGGTTATTTGCGTAACTCATCATGCTCAGATAGCAAGCCTTTCTAACGCACATTATTACATTAGCAAAACGTATGATTCAACAAGGACCGCAGCTCATGTTAAAAAACTGAGCGGTACAGAACGGGAAATAGAGATATCCAGGCTTTTAAGCGGTGATAATAGTGAAAACACCACAAAGCTTGCAAAAGAAATGCTTGAAAAGGGAAGAGAGCTTCGCAGCAGCAAGTGAACTCGTTCAGCAAAGCTGAACATCAAGCGTTTTTACTTGTAAAATACGCCTATGGGCTTCAGATGGAGACTCTACTCCACCTGAAGTGTAGAATCGGAACCCACCACTTATAGAAGTGGGGGTCTTGGTTCTTTGATAATGCATGATATATTTTTACAGGATAGTTTGAACATTTACGAGTATGTTGTGGTTTTTAATATCTGTTTTGATAAACGTTACAGCATTTAAAGTTGGGAGATGTAAAATTGAACATTAAATGGTCCGAGCATATTACAACAGCAGTGGAACCGGCAGGATATCCGGAAAGCAATATGCCTGAGATTGCAATGGTTGGAAGATCAAATGTGGGTAAATCATCGGTTATAAATTTTTTAACCAACAGAAAAAATCTTGCAAGGGTTGGAAATACACCGGGTAAAACGCAGCAGATCAATTTTTTTAATCTTGAGGGGAAATTGGTTCTTGTAGATTTACCGGGCTATGGGTATGCTCGTGTTTCAAAAGGTGAAAAAGCAAGATGGGGTAAAATTGTGGAAACATATCTTAACAGCCGGAAGCAATTATCAATGCTCCTTATGCTGGTTGACATACGGCACAAGCCAACCGCTGACGATAAAATAATGTATGAATGGATATGCAGCATGGGAAAACCTCATATTATTGTTGCTACAAAGGCAGACAAGATTACTCGTACACATTATCATAAGCATATAGGGGATATAAGAGCTGCCTTGGAAGTTATTCCTGAAATTCCGGTAATTCCTGTTTCGGTTACAAAAAAGACCGGATTTTTAGATTTATGGGATAAGATTAAAGAATCTTTCTCGGATGTTTTTTCATTAAAATAACGGAAGAAATTGCTTAGATCCGTTTTTTGCGAAGCAAAATAACGTTTCAACACACCATTTCAACGAAGTTGGTCGCAAGCAGAATAACTCAACTTTCCCACCTCAGCTTGCGAGTAGTGTTTTAAGGCTCTGGTACCGACATGCTGGGGTGTGATATCACATCGCCGACGGTAGCCTGCTGTGCAGGCAAGCGCCCAATACAGGTGCGTACCTAAGGAGCGTA
>DAIPML010000205.1:0-6418 GCA_036768735.1 Clostridiales bacterium
ATAAAAAATATCCTCAATATATGTAAGATACATAAAGCACGCAAAAGGTTGCATATTTTTTTAAAATATTTTTAAATTTATTTTTAGATATATTGCAACGTTTTTAGATCTTTATGTATCTTATATACTGAAAGGTAAAATGCTCCAGTCTTCTTTGGCAAATCGAGGATTTGGACAAACTGTATGGAAATTAAAATTTAGAATGGAAAAAGGTTCGGCAGGGTGTTCGGTTCGCGAAAGAGCACATTGCTTAACCTTTCACCATAAACATGCAATTCCTCAAAGAGGTTACCATGGATAAAAATATATTCCTTTTTGTATGGATTGGAGATTTGTGTCAAGGAGGTGATGATTTATGAAAACCAATCATAGGAAACTGGTAAGTGCTTTAGTAGTAATGGTTCTGCTAACTACATTAGCTTTCACCTATGTTTATGCTTTTATGCACGATGATGATGCTTGGGACTATGGTACAAGAACACAATCTACTACCAAGAAATGTTTTTCGTACTTCTATTGTCCCGTGGAAACCCACAATGCAACAGCAAGGATTTATTTTGATCCTTTTTGGGAAGATGTTGCAAATGCTCAAGCAGCCGGAGGCGAGTGGGCACTAGCAGACACGTTATATAAGCCGTTATATTGGTCTACGGAAGCCTATTACTCACATTAGTAAATAAGATTCACTGCTCAAGCAGTGCAATGTTTGCGCTGCTTGAGCGACCAATTAGTAGGGAGGGAATTTGTTGAAGAAGGGTACTTTTATAGTAGGTATTTTTTTTACCATTGCAACAACCTTATTCTTTGTCAGTATGTTTGAAAAAGATAATCTTAAAGAATATGATAATCTCATAAACATGTATAACAAGGAGAATACAGTTAAGGTTTTGTTATCTGTTAAATATCAGGAACAGGAGCAGGCTTACAACATACTAAAGGACTATTTGGACACAAACAATGGAAGTATATACTCGCATTACACATCAAGTCAATCTGGTAAAACCATTACAAAGATTTACACTTATTTTACTGAAGAAACTTTTTTTAATCATATAAAGCTTGTTTCCGGTCGTTATTTTAGTTTAGTTGAAAATGAATCTGAAAAATTCTTATCTACCAAAAAAACAAATGAAGCTGATCAAATAGGGAGAATAGCAGACTTTGCAGGTGATCATGAAATTGAAATACATACTTTGCGGAATAAAATGAATGAACCCGATACTAATATATTTGACAAATACCTTTACATCAGTGCCTGTAAAGGTTGTGACAAGGAAACTTTCTATGAAGGTTTGGTGGAAGTAATAAAAGAATATGGTTATACAATTAATAAAGCAGACAACACCTTTATTAATGATAAAAACAACTATTATGATTTAATTATTCTTGCCGGATTATCTGCATTGTATATTATATGTATGCTGTTTACATATTACGATATATTGAATTCTTATAAAAAAATTGGAATTGAAAAAATGCTTGGTTACAGTAACATATCTATATGGAAGAAGTCTATTTCCCCGTTAATATTAACACAATTGATTTCGATGGTTTTGACTACAATTATTCTCGTCATCATAAAGTTCAACGTATTGAATATTTATCTGATTTTTTTCGTATTAAAATTGTTTATTGTTTATGGTCTGTTAGTTTTATTATCAATAATATTATTATCAATACCGTTTATAACAATAAGAAAAATTAGCATATCCAGTATGATTAAAAATAAAAATCCCGTAAAAACAATTACCCTAATTAACTCTGCAATTAAGGTAGTTCTCTCAATTATTATCCTATTTATTATTACTGATTTATATGGGCAGCATCAATCAATAAAAAACGAATATGCATATTCGTTTGAGAACTGGGAAAAAACAGAGGGCTATGCGGTTATCCCATATATCAGGGTTAGAAGAGAAATTGAATATAATGCTTTTTCCAAGGAAAATAGATACAAAGATAAAGAATTATATTTCTATTTTAATGAAAGGGGTGCTCTCCTTGCCAATTTTATGCAATACCATGTTGCACCCGATAGAAGTTATTTAAATAAGAAAGTAAATGAGAATTATGCTGAGGTAAACCCAAATTATCTGAAGGAAAATATAGTGTTTGGTACTGATGGAGAAAGAATATATATAGATGAAAATGAAACAGAATACATTCTCCTAGTGCCCGAAGTATACAAAAAACACATAACGGAAATAATAAACTATCATGAATCTCAGAAAAACTCACGTGGGGTACATTCCGATCATACGCAAGAAGAGATAACCGATCCACACGAATTACCAGCTTATAAAGAACCATCTATTGTAACTGACCAGAAAATAAAAATAATATGGATACAAACAGATCAAAAAATGTTTTCATATAAACTGGATATAAAACCAGAGCAGAATAATGTGGTAATAGATCCAATCATCAGGGTGATAACAGAATCCAACGGCGATTTATTCGATTATACCCATTTTCTTATGACCAGCAGTATGCCTGTTAAAATAAAATTTGACGGTACTCAAAAAGGAATAGAACAAATAAAATCTGTTCTTGCAAATTATTATGATCCGAATTCCTTCCTATTTTCTGTTACTAACCTTTATACCATGGTTGATGACCAGATACATGAGTTTAGGATGAAAATATTCTATAGTAGTGCAATAATAGTGGTGGTTTTTGCAATTCTTTTTCTAATCATTTTACAGAATATATTAAACTACTTCAATCAGCATAGGCTAAGACTAGCAATACAAAAATTTCATGGCTATAAAACAGTTGATAAATATAGAGGTTACTTCATCTTAATATCACTACATTGGCTAATTGTTTTGTTTATTTTTATGTTGATATTAAGAAGTGCTTTTTCTGTTCTTGTCGTAAGTATATTTTTTTTATTGGAGTATGCTATTTCTATTCTTGCATTACGAAAGACAGAAAAATTGAAAGTGCTAAATGTGACGAAAGGCGGGTTCCAATGATGTTAATAGAGGTAAAAAAGTTAACAAAAAAATATGGTAGCAGATTGATATTAAATGAGATGGATTTATCAATTAAAGAAGGTGAGTATATTGCGATCATGGGTATAAGCGGTTCCGGTAAAAGCACTTTGCTAAATATTATTGGGTTAATTGAGAATTTTGACAGCGGCGAGTTGACTATTGATGCCGATACCAATATATTACCCAATAGTTTTAAGGCAAACAAAATTATACGTGAAAAAATCAATTACCTATTTCAAAATTTCGCATTGATTGATGATGAAACAGTTCAATATAATTTGAATCTTGCATTAAAATATGTAAAAGGGACATATAAAGAAAAACTTACAATGATGTCAAACTGCTTAGAACGTGTGGGGTTAAATGGGTTTGAAAAATATCGAATATATGAATTAAGCGGTGGAGAACAACAGCGGGTAGCTGTGGCTAGAATTATGTTGAAGCCGTGTAAAATTGTTTTAGCGGACGAACCCACTGGTTCATTAGATTCAAAAAACAGAGATATAATATTGAAGTTATTGAGAGAATTGAATAATAACGGGAAAACAATTATATTGGTAACTCACGATAAGGATGTAGTGCGTCAATGCGATAGGATTTTGTGTCTTGCTGACGGACGTCTATCATAAGAAATATTCAACTTAAAGAAATACAGTCACTGGCAATCCATGCTGCCATGCTACAACATAATTATATATCTCTGTGAGGAGTTGCTTAACAGCAACTCCTCACAAGAAAGGAAACAAAATGCTGAATTCTTTTATTTTATGGATTTTCATGGCTATTTATATTATTGCATATATTATTATTAACATAAACAAGAAAAAGAATAATTTTCATATAATAGTATCTTGCTTGTTTTATGTTTATATCGGATGTGTTCTATCTGTTGCTTTTTTCCCATTGCCGATCCAAAAAGAAGCAATACAATTTTTAAAAGATACAAAATACATTCAAAATGTTTATATACCTTTTCATGATATAATGGGAATGATTAAGATGCGTAATATTCATACAATTACAAGAAATATTGCCGGTAACATATTAATGTTCATGCCCTTTGGCTTTTTATTTTCATTGGCCAGAAGAAAACATTTCTCGTTTATAATGATAACATTTTATGGGTTTTTTGCTTCCTCTTGCATTGAGATTCTACAGGTCACTATTGGCCTTATTATTGGTGCACGGTATAAAATATTTAGTGTGGATGATATTATACTTAATACGCTTGGAACAGCTTTAGGGTATATTTGTTTTTCTTTATTTCGTTATATTACTGACAATTTTAAATTTTTAAGATTAATATTCAATTTTGATATTGAAAATTGAGATGAAAAAAATTCTACCTAATAACTCGACTTTACCACAGTGTTTTGGATGCGTACCCGCACAGCAGGTTACCGATGGAGGTGTGATATCACACCTCGGAATGTTGGTACCCGCACCTCAAAACACTACTCACAAGTGCAAGTGGGAAAGTTGAGTCATTTAGCTGGTGGTTTGCCTTTTGTCTATAACCCTTTTTGCCTTTCCTTCGCTTCGTTCAATACTTTTTGGCTCCATGAGGCGAACTTTGCAGGACAAGCCTAATGTGCTTTCAATGCTGCCTCTTATGCGTTGTTCTGCTTTTTCAATCTGCCGCACCTGGTCAGAGAACATATCCGTTGTCATTTCAACTTGAACCTCGAGGTTGTCTAGCGTTCCTACCCTTTCGACCACCAATTGGTAATGTGGGGATGCAAGACCTAGCTCAAGAAGGACGCTTTCAATCTGGGATGGGAACACGTTAACACCGCGAATGATAAGCATATCATCGCTGCGACCCGTTACCTTACCCATGCGAGTCTGGGTTCTGCCACAAGCACATCTTGCATCATTAACCCGGCATATATCTCGGGTGCGGTAGCGTATAAGCGGAAGTGCTTCTTTTGTTATGCACGTGAACACCAATTCACCTTCAGAACCTGCCGGTAATGGCTCTTCTGTTTCCGGATCTATGATTTCAACAATAAAATGATCCTCTTGAATATGCATACCATCTTGATGCTCACATTCAATGGCAACACCTGGTCCGACAATTTCTGAAAGCCCGTAAATGTCAATTGCCATGATGCCCATTCGTTCTTCAATTTCTTTTCGCATTTCTTGAGTCCAGGGTTCTGCGCCAAATACGCCTGATTTTAGCTGTAAATCTCTTTTGGGGTCAATGCCCATTTCTATCATTGTTTCAGCAAGATACAAAGCATATGATGGCGTGCATGTTAAAATAGTTGAACCAAAATCCTTCATTATCTCAATTTGTCTTTTCGTGTTACCACCTGATACGGGTATTACTGTTGCGCCTATCTTTTCAGCTCCATAATGAACACCAAGCCCACCGGTAAATAAGCCATAACCGTATGCCACATGAACAAATGAAGATTTGTCTGCTCCGGCGGATGTGAGGCTGCGTGCTATGAGCTCAGCCCACATATCTATATCCTTAGCTGTATAGCCTACAACAGTTCTTTTCCCCGTTGTACCGGTTGAGGCGTGAATGCGGACTACCTGGTCCATCGGAACTGCGAAAAGACCATATGGATAGGTATCTCTTAAATCCTGCTTGTATGTGAAAGGGAGCTTTTTAAGATCATCAACAGAGTTTATATCTCCGGGCTCTACCCCTTTTTCAACCATTTTTCGCCTATAGTATGGAACGTTACTATATATCTTTCGAACAGTATTACACAAGCGCTCGCCTTGCAGCTTTAAAAGCTTTTCTCTTTCCATACATTCGCATTCTTTATTCCAAATACCCATTTTTGTCCCCCAATCACTTACTTAAATCTTTATGAAATGTTATTAACTCTTGTAATTTCAATTTGGATGTTATGGTAGATAATCATGCATTATCTATTTCAACATTCACTGTAATGAAAATACTAGTTTTAAAGACATTGCATATAAAGTACAACCAGCAGTTAATATCCATAAACTCACTTACTTAAATCCAACATACAACCTGCAATTCTATATCCTTCATCAAATGCTTTCAGGTTTATGTCTACAAATTTCTCCTTAACCGTTCCCCTTATTGCTTCACGCCATGTTTCTTCAGGTATGTCCGTGCTTTTTGCCATTAACCCTACCATAACGATATTAAGAACTTTTAAATTCCCAAGCTTTTTTGCTGTTTCCAATGCATCAATTGCACAGACATTTTTGAATCTTGATGTTATGTTTTTTATTATATTGTCCGGATATGTTGCTTTGCCAATAATAACGGGCATCGGGTCAATTTTTTGATCATTTATTATAATCGCACCGTCTTTTTTTGCATAATCAAGCCAACGCAACGCTTCCAGCTTTTCAAAGCATAAAAGAATATCTGCTTCACCCTTTTCAATAATAGGTGATTTTACATCACTGCCAATTTTGAC